>JBJHDJ010000206.1:0-5330 GCA_050486485.1 Porticoccaceae bacterium | reverse complement strand
CCCTCCGTGCCGGAGGCCCGCAATTTGGTGCCGCGGTGCAGGCAGGCGTTGTAGTAGGCGCGGATCTCGTCCTCGGCCACCCGGGTGATGATGAAGGACTGGCGGCCGATGTCGTAGACATGGTAATCGCCCACTTCCGGAATGTGCTCCTCGCGGCAGGCAAACTGCCAGGTGCGGGACCACAGCCGCTCCACCTCCAGCTTGGCGAATGCCGGATCGATGTAGCGATCCTTGGGAATATCCTCGTCGCCGAGGAATTGATAGGACTCCGAGCACACCCAGTCCGGCGCCTTTACCCGGTCATTGGCAATGATCTCCTGGGTGCTGGGGGCGTTGGGGCAACGGGCCTGTCCTTTTTCCAGACCCTGTTTTGGCGTGACGCGTTCGTTCATGGGATGAACCTCCATTAAAGCCTGCAATACTCACATTGCGGCACCGCAATGCATCTCCGGGGTTTCGGCGGGGATTGGCATGGCCGAACGTGCCCTGGACAGTCTGACCTATGACAGACAGGGAGCCCAGGCAGTTTCCTGCCGGGCACCCGCGCCATGATTCCTCCCTGTGCTCCCCGGCGCTCGGATATGGACCCTGGCGTCCCGCTCAGTCCACCTGTCCATGTTTAGGCCTGTCCAATTTCAAGCCTGTCCGCTTCCAGGAGAGCCTTTGCGGGATTGCAGTGTCCTACCCGCAATTTACAGGGCATGGTGTGGCAAGATTATGCAATTCCCCGGGCGGTGACAAAATGACCAAGGGCGCATATAGTCTTGCCTACCCCGGCCAGCCCCTTAACCCCCTGATTCCACAACGCTAGAATAGACCATTCCCACCCATAATACCCCGACTTTGGAGGGCCAGCAGCATGATCAGAGGTATCCACCATGTGGCAGTCCATGTGCGAGACATGGACAAGATGATGCGTTTTTACCGGGACGCCTTCGGCTTTGAAGTGGTCGGCGAGCCATTTAGCTGGGAGAACGATGAATTTATCGACAAGATCGTCGACGTTCCCGGATCGGCTGCCCGCGGCGCCATGCTCAAGGCCGGCAACTGCTACATGGAAATCTTCCAGTTCAAGGCCCCGGCCCCCAGCTCCGACCAACCGCTCAACCCCTACGACAAGGGCTACACCCACTTCTGCGTGGATGTCACCGATATCGAGCAGGAGTTCGAGCGCCTCAAGGGTCTGGGCATGACTTTCAGCCAGCCCGCCCCCATCGATGTCGGCCATGTGAAATCCATCTACGGGCGGGACCCGGAGGGCAACCTGATCGAGATCCAGCAAACCCAGGAGTCCTGTGACTTCAAACTCGAGCGCTGACAGCTCTCCCCGGAGCGGCCAGGACCACCCATCCCCTGGCACTCCACGCCAGCGTTCCACGCCGCGCCGGGGTTCCACCCAACCGTAGCCTCATCCCTCCACCCCGGATGCCGTGCGACACCGGCAAGAGTCACCATGACCCAGTCACCTATCACTCTGGACGACAAATACCTGCAAGCCTCGGGGCGCGTCTTCCTCAACGCCAACCAGGCCCTGGTGCGCCTGCCCCTGGATCAGGCGCGCCGCGATCGCGCCCTGGGGCTCAACACCGCCGCCTTCATCTCCGGCTACCGCGGCTCGCCCCTCGGGGTGTACGACTCGGCCCTGTGGGGCGCCCAGAAACTGCTGGACGAGCACAATATCCGCTTCCGGCCAGGACTCAACGAGGAGCTGGCGGTGAGCGCCATCCGCGGCACCCAGGAGCTGGCCTGGTTCGGCAACTCGGAATTCGAGGGTATCTTCGGGCTCTGGTACGGCAAGGGCATCGGCGTCGACCGCGCCTGCGAGTCCCTCAAGCTGGGCAACTTCGAGGGCGCCGCCGCCAAGGGAGGCTTCCTGGCGGTGGCCGGGGACGACCACGGCGGCAAGTCCTCCGACAGCGCCCACCAGTCGGAACACACCCTGATCGCCGCCATGCTGCCCATACTCTACCCGGCCAACATCGCCGAGATCATCGAGTTTGGCCTGTTCGGCTGGGCCATGTCCCGCTTCAGTGGCTGCTATGTGGGCCTCAAGACCATCACCGACACCCTGGACCTGTCCGCCTGCATCGAACTGCCGGATGCCCACCGCCCCTTCCTCACCCCCCAGGATATCGTACTGCCCCCCGAAGGGCTGAACCTGCGCCCCAACCTGCCGCCCCTGGTGGAGGAGGAATGGCTGGTGAACCATCGCCTGCCGGCCGCCACTGCCTTTGCCCGCGCCAACGGCATCGACCGGGTGATCATCGACGGCGAACGCCGCGACCTGGCCATCGTCAGCGCCGGCAAGGCCTACCTGGATGTGCGCCAGGCCCTGGCGGATCTGGGCCTAGACGAGGACAACTGCCGCCGCCTGGGCATCCGCCTCTACAAGCCCGGGCTGGTGTGGCCCATGGACCCCGAAGGCCTCAATCGCTTCGCCGAAGGCAGCAGGGCGCTGCTGGTGGTGGAGGAAAAACGGCCGGTGATGGAGGACCAGATTGCCCGTCATCTCTACGGACTGGCCGCCGACAAGCGGCCCGCCCTGGCGGGCAAGCGCGACCTCGACGGCGCCCCCCTGCTGCCGGCAGTGGGAGAGCTCACCAGCGGCAGGGTGAGGGACGCCATCGCCAGCCTGTTGAGTCAAATCGGTATCGACGACGCCACTGTCCGCGCCCGTCAGGCCGGCTTCCAGGCCATGGAAACCCGCTCACCGCGGCTGGGTAGTGGCGTCGCGCGCCCCGCCTATTTCTGCTCCGGGTGCCCCCACAACACCAGCACCCGGCTGCCGGAAGGCTCCAAGGCCATGGGGGGGATCGGCTGTCACGGCCTCGCCGCCGTGGTGATGGACCGGGACACCATGCAGTTCATGCCCATGGGCCACGAGGGCTCCCCCTGGTGCGGGGTCAGCCAGTTCGTCGACACCCCCCACATGTTCCAGAACCTGGGGGACGGCACCTACTCCCACTCCGGGGTGCTGGCGATTCGCGCCGCCGTGGCCGCCGGCGTCAACATCACCTACAAGGTGCTCTACAACGACGCCGTGGCGATGACCGGCGGCCAGCCGGTGGAACAACACCTTTCTCCGGTGGACATGGTCAACCAGTTGCTGTCCGAGGGAGTGAAGACCGTCTATCTGGTGTCCGACAACCCGGATCAATACCGCCAAACACCTCTGCCGGCCAACTCCGCCCTGTTCCACCGCGACGAGCTGGACAAGGTGCAACGGGAACTGCGGGAGATGAAGGGCGTCACCGCCATCGTCTACGAGCAGACCTGCGCCACCGAAAAGCGCCGCCGCCGCAAGCGCAAGCTGATGGAGGATCCGGACAAGCGCCTGTTCATCAACCCGGAGGTGTGCGAGGGCTGCGGCGATTGCTCGGTGCAGTCCAACTGCATCAGCATCCAACCCCTGGAAACCGAGTTCGGCCGCAAGCGCAAGATCGACCAGTCCACCTGCAACAAGGATTACAGCTGCGTCAAGGGCTTCTGCCCCTCCTTCGTGACCGTCACCGGCGGCGAGATCGCGGTGCGCGCCGCCGCCGGCTCCGAACACCTCGACCAACTGCTGGCCGCGCTGCCGGCGCCAGAGCCCGCGCCCCTCGACGCCAACGGCTACAATGTGCTGGTGGCGGGCATCGGCGGCACCGGGGTGCTCACCGTGGGCGCCCTGCTGGGCATGGCGGCCCATATCGATGGCGTGGGTTGCACGGTGCTGGACATGACCGGCATGGCCCAGAAAGGCGGTGCCGTCACCAGCCATATTCGCATCGGCCGCGACCCCAAGGGCATCTACAGCTCCCGGCTCAGCGAGGGCATGACCGATCTGTTGCTGGCCTGCGACCTGATCGTTGGCTCCGGCACGCCGGTGCTGAAAACCGTGCGCCCCGGCCATACCGCGGCCATCCTCAACACCGATGTGGCCCCCACCGGGGAATTCCAGAGCAACAAATACCTGGATCTCGGCGAGGCGCGACTGCGGGCGGCCATCGTCAAGGCGGTCGACGGCGGCCCCGTGCACCATCTGCACGCCAGCGAGCTGGCCACGGACCTGACCGGGGACAGTATCGGCACCAATATCCTGATGCTGGGCTACGCGGTACAGAAGGGCCTGATCCCCCTGTCCCTGGACGCCATCGAACAGGCCATCCGCCTCAACGGCACCTTTGTGCAGGGCAACCTGCGCACCCTGGCCCTGGGGCGCCTGGCGGCCCACGATCCCGCCGCGCTGGCCGCCGAACTTGGCGACAAATCCCAGCCCGTGCCCCTCGACACCGTGGACGATGTGCTGGCCAGCCGCACGCGCCTGCTCAGCGACTACCAGGACGCCGCCTATGCCCGCCGCTACACGGACTTCGTGGCGGATATCCGCGACCGGGTGGCGGCCCTGAACCTGGAGGATGGCGAGCGTTTCGTCAGGGAGGTCGCCCTCACCCTGGCCCGGCTGATGGCCTACAAGGACGAGTACGAAGTGGCCCGGCTGTACACCGACGAGCGCTTCATGGCGCGTCTCCACGAACAGTTCGCGGGCAATTTTCAGGTGACATTCAACCTCGCACCGCCTATATTGCCGGGTCGTGACGCCTCCGGACGCCCCAGGAAGCGCCAGTTCGGACCCTGGATGATGCGAGGATTCAAGGTCTTGCGCCGCCTCAAGGGCTTGCGCGGCACCCCGTTCGACCCCTTTGGCTACTTCGCGGAACGGCGCATGGAACGGCGCCTGATCGAGGAGTATCGCACCCTGATCGGCGATCTCGTCCAGCGGCTCGACCGGGACAATCTGGCCACCGCCATCGACATTGCCCACGCCGCCTCGGAGATCGCCGGCTACGGCCCTGTCAAGGAAGCCTCGGTGGCTCGCTACCGGACGGATCTCGCGGCCCTGCTGGAGGCCTTCTCGGCGCCCTCCCAGCCCAAACAAGACGAGCTTTTGAGAGTCAAGCAGCTATGATTTTGACGGAAACCCAACAGGCCATCGCCGAGGCGGTGCGCGACTTCGCCCAGGAGCGCATCCGCCCCCGCTCCCAGCAGTTCGAGGCGGACGGCGGCTACCCCAGCGAGCTGTTCGAGGAGATGGCCGCCCTGGGCCTGATGGCCATGACCGCGCCCGAGGAGCAGGGTGGCGCCGGCGCCGACTATGTGTCCTACGCCCTGGCATTGATGGAGATCGCCGCCGCCGACGGCGCCCTGTCCACCATCGTCTCCATCCAGAACAGCCTGATCGTCTCGGCGCTGCTCAAGGACGGCACCGCCGAGCAGCGGCAGCGCTTTCTCCCCGATCTGATCAGCGGTCGCATGATCGGCGCCTTCGCCCTCACCGAGGCGGACGCCGG
>JBJHDJ010000205.1:0-5358 GCA_050486485.1 Porticoccaceae bacterium | reverse complement strand
GGCCCGAAGCCGGCTCCGCCACCGTGCTGATAGGCGATCACCGCGCCGGCGGGCAACTGGGCACTGACCGCCAGGTCGATCTTGTACTCATTGGGGGTGCCCACCTCGAAGTGGTTGCTATAGGGAATGGCGTCCTCGCCCCCACACATGCCCCTCATGGGGTGGCTGGCGGATACCATCCACGCCATCGCCATGGTGGGCTCCAGTACCTGCTTGACATTGAGACTGCCAGGCTGACCCCGCCACTGGCCGGGCCCACCGCCGTCGGTGGTCATCTCGCGGCTGATATTGAGGATGGGAAAGCGGCTCTCGGCGTCCTCCGCCTGGGACAGCAGCAGGTTGCCCAGGGCATTGGGGCAGGAACCCCAGCCATCGATGCCCTTCACCGCCGAGGCATCCATGGAGCGGGAGTCCACCCCCTGATCCATCCACATCATGCCGTTCTCGTCGAAGCCGATCACCGCGTTGGGCATGCCGATCTTGTACACCTGGGGGGCGGCGCGCTCCGGTATCACTCCGGACAGGGCCACGCACACCGCCTCGGTGATTTCGCAGGCCGGGTGGAAGGAACCCAGGGCGGCGGGCTTGTTGGGAGGTGGTTGAGCGATGCAACCCTCCGGAATGACGATGTCGACGGCGTGGAACAGCCCCTCGTTCTTGATGATGGTGGGATCCACCATGGCCGCCAACTGGGTCATCACATAGCCGCGGCTGTTGCCAAAGGTATTCCACACCCCCACCAGATCCTGGCGATCGTCGGTGCCCGTCAGGTCGACGGTCAGCTTGTCACCCTCGACGATGCAGGCGACATGGACGCGGACATCCTTGGTGCCCTGGGTGTCGTGATCGATGAACACATCCGCCTCGTAGGTGCCGTCGGGCCAGCGCGCCACCTCCTCCCGGAAGCGCCGCTCGGTGTGATCGATGTTGTAGTTGATGGCGGCCTTGATGGCATCCGCGCCCCACTTGTCCACCAATTCCTGCATCAGCCGCACCGACAGCTGCACACCACTGATCATCGCCGCCAGATCTCCGGCGAAGGTGGCGAAGCGGTTGTTGCGCTCCAGCAGGCGGATGACATCGCGGCGCTTTTCCCCGCGATGGACCAGCTTGAGGCAGGGAATTGCCAGGCCCTCGGTAAAGATATCGGTGGCCTCCAGGGTGAAGCCACCGGGATCCTTGCCGCCGGTGTCCCCCTGGTGGGCCTGCAGGGCCTGCACCATCAGCAGTTCGCCGTTCTTGTCGAACAGGGGAGCGTAGACATTGTAGTCCGGCAAGTGGCCGCCGCCGTGATCGGGGTCGTTGCCGAGAAACACATCGCCGGGCCCCCAATCGTAATCCTGGAGATGTTCAAGCCCGTAACGCACCGTCAACTGGGTGACGAAGGTCAGGTGCGGCGTACCGATGGAGCCCACGGCAAGACGGCCGTTGCCATCGATGATGCTGGCATTGCGTTCGTTGGACTGGTTGATGATGGGCGACGACGCCGCGCGCCCGAGGTGGGTGCAGGCTTCGTAGCAAATGGTTTCGAGGGCACCGCGGATGATACTGGCGGTGACCGGGTCCACGGTGGCCGCGGTGGCCAGGGGTGGGCGCTTGGCGGCCAGTTTCCTGTTGAGTTCGAATGACATGGTGACTGTACCTCTTATGGGGCTGGCGGACGACGGCCATGACCGATGGCCAGCATGGCATTCGATCATACACCAAGAGGCCGGCGGTCATTCGCGACACATCGCGTGATATTTTATGCAGTTGGCGCAGGCATCCTCCACTCCTGGCTGGCCGGCACCCGGCGTTGACGCCGCGCCCCTTGATAACCAAACAACTTGATATATCAATTGGTTATAGTAGAACTCCTGGCCATTATCTGGCATGATCGCCGGTCTGGTATACTTTGCGCGCCAGGGCCTGGATCGAACCGCCTATAACGAACTCCCAGCCCGGCCATAGGGAAACCCAAGATGGGCATGACTGACTTCTTCACCCTGGACGGCCCCCTCGACTCGATGCCGTCCGAGCGCCAGACGCGGATAGCCAATCTGTCCGGGCTGGCGGGTTTTGTCCGTCGCCAGGGCCGCGACCCCCGCGACCTGCTGGAACGCCACCAGATCGACCCCCTGAGCCTTCGGGATCCGGACAATTTCATCGACTGCAAGACGATGGTGGACCTGCTGGAGCACTGTAGCACCGCCTTCAACAACCCTCTGTTCGGCTTGCAGTTGGCCCAGCTCCAGGATCCGGACCTGTTTGGTTGCGTCACCGCCCTGTGCCGCGCGGCGCCCACCGTCAAGGACTCGGTCAACTGCTTCATCGAGTACCTGCCGGTGATCCACTCGCCGGTGTGCGTGCTGGAGCTCGTCGAAGGCGAGCAGACGGCGGAATTGCGCTGGAAGGTAAACACCGACCTCGGCACCAACAGCCAGGCCAACTACCAGGCCGCGCTGCTCAATCTCAAGTTGTTGCGCCTGATCGGAGGCCGGGACTTCCGACCCAGCTATGTCAACCTGGCCGCGAATCCCCGGCAGCGGGACATTGCCGAGTTGGAGCGCATCCTGGGATGCCGCTTCCACCCCACCCGGGAGGTCAGCGCCATTGCCTTCCCCACCAGCACCCTGTACCGCCCCGTGGACAACGCCAGCCGCCTGCTGTTCAAGCTGCTGGGGGGCTACCTGGACCGGGTCAAAAGCGAACACAGGGCCAGTGTCCCCGAGCGGGTGGAGGACTATGTGCGCGGCGCCCTGCCCTCCGGCCTGTGCTCCATCGAACGCTGCGCCCAGAAGCTCAACATGTCGGTGCGAACCCTGCAGGCCCACCTCAGCGAATCTGGACTGCGCTTCTCCGATATTCTGGAAAAGCAGCGCATCGAGCTGGCGGGCAACTACCTGCGCCAGGAGCGCATGTCCCTGGACGATGTGGCCGCCAGTCTCGGCTACTCGGAACAATCCAGCTTCGGACGCGCCTTCAAGCGCTGGACTGGCATGACCCCCAAGGAGTACCGCCGGCGCCACGCCAATCTCGACGCCACGACCCCCGTGCTCGTCGGCAGGTGAGATCGCGACAAAACCACCGAAATGCCTGAACAGGACAATGAAACTGTCTGCATCCGCAATTCAGCGCCCCCCGGGGCAGTCGCGCCCGCCAGCGCGGTGAATTATGGTTATCATCCACCCACAAGAAACACTCGAACCCCCTGAGCCGTGGCCCGGGGACTTAGACCTGTCAAACAAATAATTGGAGGCATGGGATTGATGGCCGACTCTTCTCGGAAACCCGTGGCGCTGGTTACCGGAGCCAGCTCCGGCATCGGCGACGGCATCGCACGCACACTGGCCGCCAACGGCTTCGACTTGGTGGTGGTCGCCCGCCGCCAGGACCGCCTGGAACAACTGGCAGGGGAGCTCGCCGCCAGCGCCCGGGTGGCATGCCTGGCCGCCGATGTGACGGACCCCCAGACACCGGCCAAGGCCATCAACCTGGCCATGGAAACCTTCGGCCGGCTCGACTGCCTGGTGAACAATGCCGGCTCCGGCAAGTGGATGCCGGTGGGGGATACCGACGATGCCACCCTCGAGGAAGTGATTTCCATCAGCCTCAAGGCCCCCTTTCGCTTCGCCCGCGAGGCCCTCAAGGTGATGCAGCCTGGCTCATCCATCATCAATATCGGCTCGGTGTGGGGCATGGTGAGCGGCATGGCCGGAGGCGCCTATCCGGTGGTCAAGGCGGGACTCATCGGCTTGACCCACTCCCTGGCGGCGGACTACGGCCCCAAGGGCATCCGCGCCAACCTGGTGGCCCCCGGCGTCATCAGAACGGAGATGACCGACGCCTACTGGGACTCCGATTATTTCCAGCGCACCAACCAGGAACTGACCCCCTTCAACCGGGACGGCACCGTGGAGGACGTGGCCAACGCCGTGCTGTTTCTGGCCTCCCAGCAGGGCAGCTACATCAACGGCCAGACCCTCGCCCTGGACGGCGGCTGGACCACCACCCGCTACCTGTCGCCGAAGGCGCTGGCCCGCTGACGATCTCCCGGCCCAGGCTGACCCAGCCAGCGGACGAAAAAAAGCCCTTGCCACACGGCAAGGGCTTTTTTCATGGATCCTGAGCGGCGTCAGGCGGCGTCGAAACAGTACCTCGCGACACTGGCGGCCTGACCGCCCCGCCCCCCCAGCTCCGACAACAGGGCCTTCATGCGGTAGGTCCACAGGTGCAGGTCCATCTCCAGGGTCATGCCCATGGCACCGCTCATCTGGTGGACATCGTAGATCACCCGGGTGGCGCTGTCCTGGGCGTGCAGGGCCGCCAGGGCCGCGTCGCCGGGGTCCCCGGACCAGGCGGCCTTAAGGGCCAGCCAGCGCACTCCACCCGTCAGCACCGCGCACTCCGCCAGACGATGGCGCAACGCCTGGAAGGTGCCTATGGGGCGTCCGAACTGCTTGCGCACACTGACATGCTCCACGGTGGCATCGAGGGCGGCTTTGAGCAGACCGGCCATCTCGGCGGCCAGGGCCACCCGCAGCCAGGTTCTGACGGCTGTCCCCTGCTCGGCGGACAGGGGCGTGACTTCGGGGCTGCCCACCAGACGCCCCATGGGGTAGGCGAACAGGGAGTCCGGCAGCGCCTCGGTGTCGCCAGACTCGGGATGGGCGATGCCCACCGAATCGTCGTCGATGACGAGCAATGTCCTGGCAGCGGCGACAAAGCGGCCCGGGCGACCCTTTTCGATAATGCCGAAAGGCCTGGGCAGTTCCAGGTCCAGATGGGGGCGCACCAGCATGGACAGGGCCACCTCGGCGGTGTAGGGCAGTCGCGCCAGGCGCTCCACCGCCACCGCCGCGGACAGGGGGCCCATTTCCGGCACCGCCGCGATCTCAAAATAGCCGCCCTCCTCCAGCTCCTTGTCCAACTCCTCGCTCACCAGGGCAAAACCGTGGAAGTCGACGGGGGACGTGGCGAAGCGGCCGGCCAGTTTATCCAGCGCGCTTTCAACGGCGAGCTGGTCTTCGTTCAGTGTCAGATCCATCAGCGAGGCTCCCTTGGCAGCTCCAGGAACTGGGTGGCGATGATATTCAGCTGGATTTCCGCGGCGCCGGAGGCGATACCCGCCACGATGCCGCGCTGGTGATGGGCCAGCAGCATGGGGTGCGCGCCGCTGATGGCCTCGGGCACATGCTCCACCACGAACTCGCACACCAGGCGCTCGCAGATCACCGTGGCATAGCGGCCGACACTGGCCTCGGGGCCGGTGGCGATGTTCTTGGCGCGCTGGTCGATGATCTGGTAGCTGTACAGGCGCGACGCCTCGCAGGCGGCATGGGCCTTGGCGGCCTGCTCGATGGCGCCGCCGGTGAAGCG
>JBJHDJ010000204.1:0-5360 GCA_050486485.1 Porticoccaceae bacterium | reverse complement strand
GCGGGTCGGGGAGGCGGTCGCCGGGTAGCCGCCACGGGCAGGCCTGCGTTCACCCAGGGGGACGGCGCCATGGGGCATGGGGCGACTACAACCGTGCGAGGGGCTGCCGGCAGTGCCTCGCTAGCGAGGGCCATGGCCGGATCATGTTGTTGAGGATATCATCCGGCAGTACCCTTTGACAGGGTCTACACTTAGCCACGAAGCCCGGTAGTCCTTCTGTGGAAAGGAGCGTTCATGATTCGAAGCCTGGCGATGCTGGTAGTCCTCTGCACGGCCTTCGCGGGCCAGGGCCTGGCCGATGTTGGCGTTGAAGCACAGGGCGGGAGCAAGGTGCTGGTGGTTACCGTGGATGGAGCCATCGGGCCGGCCACCGCGGAGCTGGTGGAGACGGCGCTACAGCGGGCAGCCGCGGAGCGCGCCAATCTGCTGGTGTTGGAAATGGATACCCCCGGAGGTCTCGATACTTCCATGCGCCTGATCATCAAGGGTATTCTCGCCTCTCCCGTGCCGGTACTGACCTATGTCAGCCCAGAGGGCGCGCGGGCCGCCAGCGCCGGGACCTTTATCCTGTACGCCAGTCACCTTGCCGCCATGGCGCCGGCCACCACCCTCGGCGCGGCTTCGCCAGTGTCCATTGGCATGCCCGGCCCCGGATCCGGATCCTCGCCGGACAGAGGCGAATCACCCGCCGATGACGACGCCGAGGGCGAGGCTGACAAACCGCGCTCCGGGACGCCGGTGAGTGGCGATGCCATGGCCGCCAAGATTATCAACGATGCGGCCGCCTACATACGCGGTCTGGCGGAGTTGCGGGGCAGGAATGCGGATTTTGCCGAACGGGCGGTACGGGAGGCGGCCAGTCTGTCCGCGGCGGAGGCGCTGGAACAGAGGGTAGTCGAATTTGTGGCCAGGGATCTGAACGACCTGTTGAGCCAGGTGGATGGCCGGGAGGTGACCCTGGACAGCGGCGCGGTCGCTACCTTGGCAACCGCCGACGCCTTGGTGGAGCGCATCGTGCCTAACTGGCGCCACCAGTTGCTGGCGTTGATTTCCAATCCCCAGGTGGCGCTGGTGCTGATGATGATCGGCATCTACGGCCTTTTCTTTGAATTCACCAGTCCAGGCTTTGGCGTTCCCGGTGTCGCCGGACTCATCTGTCTGCTGTTGGCGTTGTACAGCTTTCAGTTGCTGCCGGTGAACTGGGCGGGGGTTGCGCTTATCGCCCTGGGCGCGATGCTGATGCTGGCGGAGGCCTTCGTGCCGAGCTTTGGGGTGCTGGGCATTGGCGGGGTCGTCGCCTTCGTGGTGGGTGGGTTGTTCCTGATCGACAGGGATGTACCGGGGCTGGCCGTGTCCCTGCCGTTCCTGGTGTCCCTGGCCATCGCCAGTGCCTTGATGCTGTTCGCCATTGGCGTGTTGGCGGTGCGTTCCCGCCAGCGGCTGGTGGTGAGCGGCCGCGAGGAGATGATAGGCGTCCTGGGTAGGGTGACCCATGTGGTGGATGGCGTCGCCTATGCCCATATTCACGGCGAGCAATGGCGCGTCGCCTCCGATGCTCCCCTGACGGTTGGCCAGGCGGTGCGGGTAGTGGGCATGAGTGGTCTCGAGTTGCGGGTGGAGTCCGTGCCCGTCGATAACAATCCTGGGTAAGGAGTGACAAGCGATGTTTGATGCCAATATGAGTCTTTCCGTTCTGGTCGTCATCCTGATTTTGCTGATCGTCAGCGCGATTCGCATTCTGCGGGAGTATGAAAGGGGCGTGATCTTCATGCTGGGCCGATTCTGGAAGGTCAAGGGTCCCGGCCTGATCATCGTGATCCCCGGTATCCAGCAAATGGTGAAGGTGGACCTGCGGGTGGTGACCATGGATGTGCCATCCCAGGATGTGATTTCCCGGGACAATGTCTCGGTGCGGGTCAACGCGGTGCTCTATTTTCGGGTGATGGATCCGGAGCGGGCGGTGATCCAGGTGGAGGACTACTTCGAGGCAACCAGTCAGTTGGCGCAGACGACATTGCGTGCGGTGCTCGGCAAGCATGAGCTGGACGAGATGCTGGCCGAGAGGGAGCGGCTCAACATCGATGTGCAGCAGATCCTCGATTCCCAGACCGATGCCTGGGGCATCAAGGTCACCAATGTGGAGATCAAGCACATCGATCTCAACGAGAGCATGATTCGCGCCATCGCCCGCCAGGCGGAGGCGGAGCGGGAGCGGCGTGCCAAGGTCATTCATGCCGAGGGGGAGAAGCAGGCCGCGCAGACTTTGATGGAAGCCGCCGCCATGCTGTCCAAGCAGCCGGCCGCCATGCAGTTGAGGTATCTGCAAACCCTTACCCAGGTGGCGGGTGACAAGAGTTCAACCGTGGTATTCCCGGTGCCCGTGGATCTGCTGCGCTCCTTTCTGAGCAAGGATGGCAGTGGCAGTGACTAGAGGTGTCCTGGGGGACCCTCGGAGATTATGTCGCGGGGATCGCCGAGTCCGGCGATGGCTGGTTGTCGAGGCTGGCGGCTGGGCGATGCTGACGAGTGGATGATCCCTGGATGCCCCCTGGCCGACTGAGCGGCAGTGTTTGCCCTGCTTGTCTGAGAGGCGCGAATGATATTTTTTGAACGACAGTCGAAAAATGCATCCAGTGGGGGGTTGACAGGGCTATTTTAATCACTACTGTAGTGCACAGGGGGTCGCGCCCTCTAAAGTAGTGCAAGGATTTGATAAGACTAAAGGCTGCTTCCCCGTCGATACCACGATGGGGCGCGTCAAATAATAATCACCCGTAGAGTTTTGTCCCGGCGACAACAAGTTACCGCGGACTGGGGTAGTTACGGGTACCGTCACGCAAAGTGAGGTATCACCGCTTATGGCCATTGTGCTTGTCCTGTTTGCCCTGGTGATTGGCACCGTTCTGTTTCATGTGTTCAGTCCCTGGTGGTTCACCCCCATTGCCTCGAATTGGGGCATGATCGACAGCACAGTGGACCTGACAGTCTGGGTGACCGGCTTTGTTTTCGTGGCCGTCAACCTGTTCATGGTGTATGCGATTTATCGCTTTCGTCACAAGCCGGGCGCGCGGGCGGCTTACGAACCGGAAAACAAGCAACTCGAGTACTGGCTCACCGGTCTCACCACCGTGGGGATCATGGTTCTGCTGGCCCCCGGGTTGCTGGTATGGGGCCGCTTCGTCGCGGTGCCCGAGGAGGCTATCACCGTCGAAGTGGTAGGCCAGCAGTGGGGCTGGCAGTACCGCTTTCCCGGCGAGGACGGTGTCCTCGGTGCTTCCCATCCCCGATTTTTCAGTCCCGACAATCCCTTCGGTCTTGACCCGGATGACCCTGCCGGCCAGGACGATATTCTGGTGGACAGTAGCGAGCTGTATCTCCCCCTGGATGTGCCCGTCAGGATTCTGGGGCGCGCCAAGGATGTGATCCACAACTTCGCGGTTCCCCAGTTCCGGGTGAAAATGGACATGCTGCCGGGCATGGTCACCTACTATTGGCTCACTCCCACCCGCACCGGCGAATTCGATGTTGTTTGCATGGAACACTGCGGCATCGGTCACTACAACATGCGCGGCCGGGTGGTGGTGGCCGAGGAGGCGGAATTCGATCAGTGGCTGGCCGGGCATCCCACCTATGCCGAAGCCCAAGACGCTCTTGTCACCGAGGCCAGTGAGGGCCAGGTTCACTACGCCACCTGCATTACCTGCCACGGCCCCAGCGGCGAAGGCGTCGAGGCTCTGGGCGGGCCCAGGATCAATGGGCTCGATCGTGATTATCTGGCTCGCCAGATCCACAACTATCGGGATGGACGGCGCGGCACCAGCAGTGAATATCCCCTCGGCCAACAGATGGCCGCCATGTCCAGGGTGCTGCCGAACGACGAGGCCGTGGCCAGCGTGGCCGCCTATATCGCCGCGATGCCACCCTTGCCACCGGAAGAAGTGGCTGACGACCACCCGGGGGATCCCAATCGCGGTCAGACGCTCTACCGCAACTGTGGTATCTGCCATGGGAATGACGGGCTCGGTATCTGGAACATGGGGGCGCCCCGGCTGGTGGGCATGGATGCCGACTATATGGCCACCCAGTTGCGTCATTTCCGCGACGGTTTGCGCGGCGCCCATCGCGACGACCGCCATGGCCAGCAGATGGCCGCCATGGCGGCCATCCTCCGCACGGACCAGGCGATCGACGATGTGGTTGCCTATATCGCCACCCTGGAGCCGCAGTAAGCCTAGCAGCCTGCTAGTCGCCATCGTGTCAGCATAACCACTTACCAGTAGCGCGAACACAGGGGAAATACATGGAACAGATCGCCAGCGCCGATGACGCCCACGGCCACCACGAGCCAACCAGCTTCATCACCCGCTACATCTGGAGCCAGGATCACAAGGTCATTGCCATCCAGTATGGTCTCACCGCAATCGCCGTAGGTGTGCTGGCCCTGGTGCTGTCCGGCATGATGCGCTTGCAACTGGGGTTTCCCCACAGTTTTTCCTTCATCGACCCTCATGCCTATTATCAGTTCGTGACCATGCACGGCATGATCATGGTGGTCTACCTGCTCACCGCCCTGTTGTTGGGCGGCTTTGGCAACTACCTGATCCCGTTGATGATCGGCGCCCGGGACATGGTGTTCCCCTATCTCAACATGCTGAGTTACTGGTTCTATCTGCTCTCGGTGCTGGTGCTGGTGGCCAGCTTTTTCGTGCCCGGGGGACCCACCGGCGCCGGGTGGACGCTCTATCCACCCCAGGCCATCCTGCCGGGAACCCCGGGGTTTGACTGGGGGATCATGTTCATGCTGATTTCCCTGGGGATTTTTATAGTCGCCTTTACCATGGGCGGTCTCAACTACATCACCACGGTGTTGCAGGCGCGCACTCGGGGCATGACCATGATGCGCATGCCGCTGACTGTGTGGGGCATTTTCGTTGCCACCATTCTCGGCATGCTCGCCTTTCCAGCCCTGTTCGTCAGCGCCATCATGATGATGCTGGACAAGACACTGGGCACCAGCTTTTTCATGCCGGCGCTGCTCTCCCAGGGGGAACTGCTCGACCATGAGGGCGGTAGCCCCATACTGTTTCAGCACCTGTTCTGGTTCTTCGGGCACCCGGAAGTGTATATCGTTGCCTTGCCAGCCTTCGGTATTGTTTCGGATCTGATCAGTACACATGCCCGCAAGAATGTCTTTGGCTATCGACAGATGGTGTGGGCGATACTCGCCATCGGTGTGCTGAGCTTTATCGTCTGGGCGCACCATATGTATGTGAGTGGCATGCACCCCTATTTTGGGTTCTTCTTTGCCGTGACAACCTTGATCATCGCCGTTCCCACGGCCATCAAGGTCTATAACTGGG
>JBJHDJ010000203.1:0-5362 GCA_050486485.1 Porticoccaceae bacterium | reverse complement strand
CCCGCCGGCGGCGGTCGCCGAGTTCACCCCGGCCGGGAACACACCCCTCAGCGAACGGGAAGCCTTCGCGTGGCTGCGGCGCTGCCCGGCGGACCAGCCAGCGGAACTGCGCCGGCGCATTCTCCACTGGGGCCGCCTCAACTGGCCGCGCAGTCGATTGAAAACCCTCGACGATATGGTTATGTTGTGCGGCGACAGGGAATTGGCGGATTACTTATCACGGCTGGACACTCTGCTCTACGGAAGCCGCCCCACCCCAGCCTCGCAGTCCCATGGCGGACCAGAGGACAAGGCCGCCATCATCGCCCTGCTGGCAACCCACAGACAGTCGATCACGGACTCGGGTGGGCAGCAGACACTGCCGCCACTCTATCCGACTAGCTGAACGATAGCCTGACCGACAACCTGTCACGATTATTGCTTCCAGATCCACAAAATCCATTGGCGAGGCACACTATGCGCAGAGTCGTATTCAACCGCAAGGGCGGCGTTGGCAAATCCAGCATCACCTGCAACCTGGCCGCCATTGCCGCCACCCGGGGCCGCAGGGTATTGGTGCTGGATCTGGACCCCCAGGCCAACAGCACCCACTACCTGCTGGGTACCACCCCGGATGCGCTGGAAACCAGTATCGCCCGCTTCTTCCGCGACACCCTGGACGCCGGCCGCAAGAAAAGCGCTCCCATCGAGTACGTCTACGAAACGGAATATGAAAACCTGTTCATCATCCCGTCGAGCCGCGAGCTGGATGACATCGAGTCCAAGCTGGAGTCACGCAACAAGATCTACAAGCTGCGCAACCTGCTCAACAAGCTGGAGGACGATTTCGACGAGGTGTATATCGACACCGCCCCGGCGCTGAATTTTTACACCAACTCGGCGCTGATTGGCGCCGACCGCTGCCTGATCCCCTTCGATTGCGACGCCTTCTCACGACAGGCGCTGTACGAGATCCTCGATGTGCTCGACGAGATCCGCGAAGACCACAACGAAGACCTGCGGGTGGAGGGCATCGTCGCCAATCTATTCCAGCCCCGCGCCAATCTGCCCAGCCAGATCATCAACGAACTGCGGGAGGAAAACCAACCGGTGCTGCCGGTCTATCTCAACCACTCCGTGAAGATGCGGGAATCCCACCAGGCCAGCAGGCCTCTGATTCACTTTGCCCCATCCCACAACCTCACCCGCCAGTTCCTGGAGTTGTACGAGCTACTGGAGAGTGATCGTTGATAGCGCGAGCGCTCGACTCGGGCAGCAGGACCAAACGGCACCTGCCATCGTTCTCATTGATGCCCCCTGGATCGGATAGCGGAGCCTTCCCAGGGCCCACCAGCGCTCTGTAAACCCTTGTAAACGGGGTTGGCCATTCCCCGTTGCCGGGATAGCATCCCACTGTTCCGCTCACCAGCCAAGGAAATCAACATGAACAAGACCTTGATACGGACCGCCGCCGCCACCGCCGCCTGCCTGTTGCTGACCAGCGCGGCCCTGGCGCAAATGACCGCCGAGGATATGATCAAGACCCGTCAGTCAGGCTACACCTACATGTCATGGAACATGGGCGTCATACGCGCCCATGTCGTGGATGGCGCCGTGCCCTACGACCCGGATGCGGTGGCTCGCGCCGCCGATGTGATCGCCGCCATCGCCAATTCCAACATGAGCGCCCTCTACGGCCCGGGCACGGACCAGGGCGCCGGGTGGAAACCCACCCGGCTGGAACCTCGTTTCTTCGATGAGTTGGACAGAGTGGGTGAAATCGCCGGCAACTTCGTCGCCCAGGCCAACAAAATGCAGGAGGTCGCCCACGGCGGCGACAAGCAGGCGATTGCCACCCAGTTTCGCGAGTTGGCCAGTTCCTGCAGTTCCTGCCACGACAATTACCGCAGGCCGAACTGACAGGAAACTCCTGAAAAACCCCCGCGCGCCCGGGGCTGCCCGCGACATTTCTGGCCCAGGCCGCTCATGGGCCTGTTCAGCGCCCCGTTCGCGCCAACAGCGCCTCTGATTCCTTCCAGAGGCGGTCCACATAGGCGTCGTCGTTCACCACCGGGTTGGGGGTGCGCGGCTCGCGCTGGAAGTAATAATCTCCATTGGTCAGTTGCGCGGCATCCGCGGTGGCAAGCCAGATCAGCGTGTCCGCTCCCTGCTCGCTGGAAATGGACTCCAGGGTACTGATATAGGCCTGGGTGCGCTCGTCGGCATGACTGCTGAAATTGCTGGCCACGGTCCCCGGATGCACGGAAAAGGCCAGTATGCCTTCCGCCGCCAGGCGCCTGGCCAACCCCCGGGCATGGAGCACATTGGCCAGCTTGGCGTTGCAGTAGGCGGCGCCGGGGTTGTAGTTGTCCAACTGCTGAAGATCGTCCCAGGGCAGTCCGGGGATGAATTCACTGGCATCGGAGGCGGTGTTGATAATGCGCACGGTCCCCGCCGGCGATTCGCTGGCGGCACGGCGGATGAGGGGCAACAGGCTGCGGGTCAGTAGAAAGGGCCCCAGGTGATTGCCGGCAAAGTTTTCCTCGTAGCCCTCGGAAGTGACCACCAGGGATTTTGCCATGCCCCCGGCGTTGTTCACCAGGACATGGATGCGGTCGGTAAGCTTGGCAATTTCACCAGCCAGCCGCTCCGTATCCGCCAGCAGGGCGAGATCCCCCACCAGCATGTCCACCACCTGACCGCCCTTGGCCGCGGCGCGAATGTCCCGCTCGGCCTCGGCGCTGCGACTCGGATTGCGCCCCACGGCGATGACCCGCCAGCCCTGTGCCGCCAGTGCCTTGGCGGTCTCCCTGCCGATGCCGGAACTGGCGCCCGTCACTACCGCCACTGGGCGATGCTGTTCTGTCATGTCGATCCTCCTTACGGCCAATGGCTGAAAAGGCTGGAGGATACCACCGAATCTCTCGCCACCGAATCTCCAGGACGCCGCACCAGGACGCCGCAATCCGTCACCAGCCCAGGCTGGGGGGGGGTGCCGGCGGCGCGGAAAGCAGGCCGCCACTGGCCATCCATACCGCCAGCGAGGCGATCATCAGGGCGACAATGAAGGCGATTGGCCCCCCACCCTGGGCACCAGGCTGTCGCGGATCCTCCACGGCCTTGCGGCCGGTGATCATGGGGCCGACCAGATTGTCTTTTTTCACCACCAGATAAAACAGGACCGCCAGGATATGCAGGGCGATCAGACCGTAGATCCACCACTCCGCGAGGCGGTGCCAACCTGACAGGCGGCTGCTGGTGGCGGAACTCACCGCGCGCCGCAACGGGCCCGAGAACGAAATGTCGTCGAAGGCGAACAACCCGCTGACCGACTGGAAGCCCAACAGGGCCAACAGGGCCAGCACCGACAGGGCCCCCAGCGGATTGTGGCCAATGCCGCGCCAGCTACCCAGCAGATAATTCCTGAAGGCTCGAGGGCCTGGCACAAAGTAGCTGAAGCGCGCCGTGGTGGCGCCGAACAGGCCCCAACAGAGGCGAAAGGACAGCAGGCCAATGACCATCAAGCCAAAGCGCTCGTGCCAGTGCATCCAGGGATTGCCCAGTTTCACCGTCACCAGGGCGCCGCTGACGGCAAGCACCAGCAACCAGTGAAACAGACGGGTGGGGAGATCCCAGATTTTCAGGGTTTGCCATGTCATTGTTATCGCCACTCCCGTTCCTGTCACACCACAGCATAACCCCACAGCTCGCGAACTTCACGGGTCAGTTGTTCGCGAAACTGCGGTGCCGCGATGCCGATCAGCGCCCTGGCGCGCTCCTTGATGGAGGCGCCACGCAGGTTGGCGATGCCATGCTCCGTCACCACGAAATGGGCGTGGGCACGGGTGGTGACCACCCCGGCACCCGGGGTGAGGGCCGCGGTAATCCGGGAGATCGTGCCGTTGGCGGCGGTGGCGGGCATGGCGATGATGCCCCGCCCCCCTTCCGACAGGGCCGCGCCGCGCATGAAATCCACCTGGCCACCGACACCGGAATAGATGCGCGGACCGATGGAATCGGCGCACACCTGTCCCGACAAATCCACCTGCAGGGCGCTGTTGATGGCCACCACATTGTTGTTCTGGCGGATCACCATGGTGTCGTTGACATACTCCGTGTCCAGCAGCACCACATCCGGGTTGTCGTCGACGAAATCGTAGAGACGGCGGCTGCCCAGCACGAAAGTGGCGACGATGCGCCCGGGATACTTGCGCTTCTTGCTGTTGTTGATGGCCCCGGACTGGTAGAGATCGATCAGCCCGTCGGAAAACATTTCGCTGTGAATCCCCAGATCCCGGTGACCGTGCAGGCAAGACAGCACCGCGTTGGGAATATCGCCGATGCCCATTTGCAGGCAGTCGCCATCGCGGATCAGGGACGCCACGAATTCGCCAATGCGCCGCTCCACCTCTCCCGGCGGGCTGGCGACCACCTCCGGCAGCGGCATCTCGGCTTCCACCACGGCATCGAAGCGGGAATAGTGGACAAAACCCTCGCCGTGCACCCTGGGCATATTGGGATTGACATGGGCGACCACCCGCCCCGCCATCTCCACCGCGGCGCGGGTGGCCTCCACGGAAATACCCATGGAGCAGTTGCCGTGGCTGTCGGGGGGCGATACCTGAATCAGGGCGGTGTCCACCCGCTGTTCACGGCGGCGAAACAGCTTGGGAATTTCCGACAGAAACAGGGGCACGAACTCGTCGCGGCCATCATTGACGGTCTTGCGGGTGCAGCCACTGACGAAAAAACAGCGGTTGCGCAGGTGCCCCTGCAATTCGGGGGCAGTGAGCATTTCGGAGTGCTCGGTATGGAGCTGCATCAACTGGATATCCCGCCGCGACCTGGCGTGCTCCACCAGCCCCTCCAGCAGCAGGGTGGGCGTGGCGCCCATGGAGTGGCACCAGACGAATTCGCCGTCGGCGATTTGCGAGACGGCCTGGAGGGGGGTGGTGGGTTTGAGGGTGGTGGCTGTTGGCATGGGAGATCCTTGCTTGCTTGTCTGACGTCTGATGTCTTACGTCTTACGTCTTACGTCTTACGTCTGACGTCTGACGTCTGACGTCTGACGTCTGACGCCAAGAATACCGAAGATTGCTCGAGGCCAATCGCGCAAACCTCAGGGCACCTCCATGGTGGACGGCGGATATTGCTGTTTTATATCAGGATCGGGATAGGGGCATTGTCTCTCAAGTACGGGCCATCCGTTTATGCGAGGGTAGCGGCGACAGGAGGGTGCGCGGTGGAATCAACGATTGGGCTATCTGGCTGCGACAACACAATCCCCTACTCAAATTCGATTTCAGGCCCCTCGCTGTCCAGGGCTTGCAGGGCCTGCAGCACTTTTTCCGCCACGGCGCGGTAGTGGGCGGCGATGGCGCCC
>JBJHDJ010000202.1:0-5389 GCA_050486485.1 Porticoccaceae bacterium | reverse complement strand
TGTGGGAGCACGCCTACCATTTCTGGGTCAAGGTGTTTGCCCTGTCCTTCGCCCTGGGGGTGGTGTCCGGCATCACCATGAGCTTTCAGTTTGGCACCAACTGGCCGGGCTTCATGGAAAAAGCCGGCAACATCGCCGGCCCCCTGCTGGGCTACGAGGTCTTGACGGCTTTTTTCCTGGAGGCGTCATTTCTCGGCATCATGCTGTTCGGCAAGAACCGCGTCTCCAACCGCCTGCACCTGATCTCGACCTTTCTCGTGGCGTTTGGCACCACCCTCTCGGCCTTCTGGATACTCAGCCTCAATTCCTGGATGCAGACGCCAGCTGGCTACCGTATCGAGGAAGGTGTCTTTTTCGTGGAAAGCTGGTGGGCGGTGATTTTCAATCCCTCGTTCCCCTACCGGTTCACCCACATGCTCATCGCCTCGCTGCTCACCAGCGCCTTTTTGGTGGCCGGCATCAGCGCCTGGCGCGCCCTGCGCGGTGTTGACGGGCCAGGGACCTGGAAAGTGATGCGCACCGGTGTGCTGGTGGCCGCGGTGCTGGCTCCCTTGCAGGTCGTTGTCGGCGATCTGCACGGGCTCAATACCCTCGAACACCAACCGGCCAAGATCGCCGCCATCGAGGCCGTGTGGCAAACCGAGCGGGGCGCGCCCCTGGTGTTGCTCGGCTGGCCCGATGAGCAGCGGCGCGAAACCCGCTGGGCCCTGGAGGTTCCCAAGCTGGCCAGCCTGATCCTCACCCACGAGAGGGATGGCGAACTCCGCGGGCTAGAGGAATTTGTCGGGGAGCACCCGCCGGTTTCTCCGGTGTTCTGGTCGTTCCGGGTGATGGTGGCCATCGGCTTTTTGATGGTGGCGGTGGCCTGGTGGGGCAGTTGGGCCCTGCGCGGCGGACGCGCGCCTGGCAGACCCCTGCTGCATGCCCTGTCGTGGATGACCTTTTCCGGCTGGGTGGCGGTGCTGGCGGGCTGGTATGTCACCGAGATTGGCCGTCAGCCCTGGATTGTTCATGGGCTGTTGCGGGTGGAGGATGTGGTGGCTGACCACAGCGGCGCCACGGTGATGGGCACCCTTGCGGGTTATGTGTTGCTGTACATTTTCCTGCTCGCCTCCTATATCGGCGCGCTGCGCTACCTGTCCACCAAGCCGGCCCGCTCATTGGCGCTGTCCCCCGGCTACACCGTCCACCCATAAGGAGGCCCGGCAATGGAATACTGGTTACCCGTTTTCTATGTCAGCATCATGGGGCTGGCGCTGCTGATCTATGTGATCCTCGATGGCTATGATCTGGGGGTCGGGCTCCTGCTGCCTGGCGCCAACGAGGCCGAGAAGGACACCATGATCGCGTCCATCGGCCCCTTCTGGGACGCCAACGAAACCTGGATCGTGCTGGGTGTCGGGGTGCTGCTGATCGCCTTTCCCGAGGCCCACGGCAGGGTGCTCACGGCGCTTTATATCCCCGTCACCCTGATGCTCATGGGGCTGATCCTCAGGGGTGTGGCCTTCGACATGCGCGTCAAGGGCGGTGATGCCCGCAAGCAACTGTGGAATCGGGCATTTTTTGCCGGGTCACTGATCGCCGCCATTGCCCAGGGGTGGATGCTGGGAGCCTATATCACCGGCCTCGAGAGCAACCTCACCAGCCTGGTATTCGCCGCGCTGATCGCGGTGACACTGCCGGCCCTCTATGTGCTGCTCGGGGCCGCCTGGCTGATGATCAAAACCGAGGGAGGCCTGTTCGACAAGGCCCTCAACTGGGCGCGCCTGGCGCTGCTGCCCATGGGCCTGTGCCTGGTGCTGGTCTCCATCGCCACACCCCTGGTGAGCAGCGTCATCGCCGAACGCTGGTTCGTGCTCCCCAACGCCATTGGCCTGCTGCCCATACCCTTGTCCTGCGTGCTCGTCTTTGCCGGCATGGTCTGGCTGCTGGGCAAGCCACACCATCTCCGTGGCGGTTATGCCTGGCTGTTGTTCGCCGGCCTGGTGGTGCTGTGCGTCATGGCCTCCCTGGGTCTTGCCTACAGCATTTTTCCCGACATCATTATCGGTGAGATGGATATCTGGGAGGCCGCCGCGGCCAGCGACTCGCTGCTCTTCATGCTGTGGGGCGTGCTGATCACCCTGCCGGCCATCATCGCCTACAGCATCTTTGTCTACCGGGTGTTTCACGGCAAGGCCACATCGTTGAGCTACGAGTAGGCCCGCACAATTGCCGCGCCACCGCGCGCGGCGCTTTTTTCCCGGTACCGGGCGGTGCTAAGGTTGGTTTCCACCGCCGAGCCTAGGAGCCCCCGTGAACCCTGATACGGTTTTTGTGTTCGCCGTGATCGGCATCGCCGGGGCATTGATGGCCAGCAACCGGGTGCGCTTCGACATGGTCGCCCTGCTGGTGGTGCTGGCGCTGATCCTCGGCGGCGCCCTCAGCGTGCAGGAGGCCCTGTCCGGGTTCGGCAGTCCGGTGGTGGCCATGGTGGCGGGGCTGCTGGTGCTCGGCGAGATGCTGGTGCGCACCGGCGTGGCACGCATCGTCGGCGACTGGGTGCTCAGACACGGCGGCCACAGCGAGGCGCGCCTGCTGGTGCTGGTGATGGGCGCCGCCGCCCTGCTGGGCTCGGTGATGAGTTCCACGGCGGTGGTGGCGCTGTTCATTCCGGTGGTGCTGCGCATTGCCGCGGAAACCCGCCTCAACGCCTCGCGCATGCTCATTCCCCTGTCCTACGCGGCGCTCATCTCGGGCATGCTCACCCTGATCGCCACCACCCCCAATATCGTCATGCACGAACAGCTCAAGAGCGCCGGCCACCCCGGCTTCGGGTTCTTCAGCTTCACGCCGGTGGGGCTGGCGGTGCTGGCGGTGTGCATGCTCTATGTGCTGGTGGTCGGACGCCGCCTGCTGGGTTCCCGTGTCGCGGAGGATGCCGGCGGGCCGCGTGCGCGCTCGGTGGAGGACATCTGGCTCAAGCACAGTCCCGGCAGCACCTACCAGAAGGTGCGCATTGAACAGGACTCTCCCCTGGCGGGGATGCCCCTGGCGGAGGCCGGGCTGGACAGGGACTACCGGGTGCGCGCCGTGGGGGTGCTGCGCCGCAAGCTGGGCAGCAGGGAGCGCATCGCCTCCCCCGGCTCCAACACCGAACTCACCCCCGGCACCACCCTGATCGTGGTGGGCAAGCCAGCGAATATCAGCCGCCTTGCCACCGACAAGGGACTGACCCTGGTGCCTCCCGGCAAGGATGACCACAAGCACTGGCTGTGGGACATCAGCGGCGCCTCGGTGCTCATCCATCCCGAGTCGCAACTGCTGGGCAAGTCCCTGCGGGATTGCGAGTTTCGCTCCAGCTATGGGGTGCATGTACTGGGCATGCGACGCAGCTTCAAGGCGGTGGAGGATTTCGAGGATGTCAGCCTGCACCCGGCGGACAGTCTGTTCGTGGTGGGGCCCTGGGCCAAGGTGCAGCAGTTGGGTCAGAAATCCCACGACTTCGTGGTGATGGAGCTGCCCCGCGAGCATATCGACATGGTGCCCTCCCACCGCCGCATCCGCGTGGCCCTGGTGATTCTCGTGGCCATGGTGCTGCTCACCGTGCTGGATGTGGTGCCCCTGGTGGCGGCGGTGATGATGGCCGCCATCGCCGCCGTGCTGACCCGCTGCCTCACCATGGAGGATGCCTACCGCTCCATCCAGTGGAGCAGCCTGGTGCTGATCGCCGGCATGCTGCCCCTGGCCCTGGCCCTGGACAAGACCGGCGGCACCGCCCTGGTGGTGGACGCCCTGATGGGACTGGCGGGGGATGCGGGACCCTATCTTTTCCTGTCGCTGGTGTTCCTCCTCACCGCCGCCATCGGATTGGTGCTGCCCAATACCGCCGCCGCGGTGCTGGTGGCGCCCATCGCCATCCAAGTGGCGACGGTGCTCGGCGCCTCGCCCTATCCCTTTGCCGTGGCGGTGGTGATCGCCGCGTCCTCCTCGTTCTCCACCCCGGTGGCGACACCGGTGGTCTCCCTGGTGGTGGAGCCGGGACGCTATCGCTTCGTGGATTTCGTCAAGGTGGGCCTGCCGCTATTGCTGCTCACCTATCTGACCACCCTGGCGGTGGCGCCGTTGGTGTTTCCTTTCTTTCCGGGATGACCCAGGGCATCGCCACGGGTGCGTGGCGGTGTCCCGCTAATGGCCCTGGTGGATGCGTCGGGAGGGTGCGTCGGGCGGACGGATCGGGAGGGTGCTTGGCGGGGATGGGTTCGCGGGATGGGCTGAGTGCGGCGATACCCATCACACCGCATGAGCTGACGGGGGAATGGTGGTTTCGCCTGCGGCCAGCCCACCCTACGGGTCATCGTGCATCGCCGCGCGTCCCGAAGGATGGGTTGAGCGCAGCGATACCCATCACCCCCCCGCCACGGTGGATCTCGCAGGGCTCTGTACCCACACTGTCCCACCCAGCTTGATTATTTCAGTTTCATCAGCTCGAACATGCTGTTGCTGATATCCGCCGCGCCCACGTCGCCGCGCGGCACTTTCATGCCGAACGGGCCGGTGTCGTGGTACTGGGTGTCGGCCAGTTCCCGGAACCACTCAACGGTCACCAGCCGCTTCTTGATGCGCCATTCGTCGTTGCGCTTCTCCAGCTTGTCCAGGTAGCGGCCGCCGGAGAAGGAGTCGATGCGCTTGCCCTCGGCGTCGGGTACCGAGTGGTAACCGATGAAGTAGCTTTCCGACTCCGCCTTGTCGCCGTCGATGACGATGAGCATATTGCCCACGGTGTGCATGTTGTAGCGCATGGCGGTGAGGATCGGCACGCAGTAGGCGATGAACTCCTCGCGACCACCGGAAAACTCCAGATGGTCGTCCTCGGCGTCCTCCCAGTAGACGCTGCGCAGCAGTTCCTCGTTCACCCGGTCGGAGGCGCGGCAGTAGCGCAGCAGCACATCGCGGATGGCTTCCCGGTCCGCCAGTTCGTCGCGGATCTGTGTAACGGTCTTGATCATGGGTGGTCCTCGCTGTTGATGTTGGAGTGGAAAAAGGCCGGTCGTTTCAAGCCGTGCCCGGCGCGAACACCAGGCGCTCTCCGTCCCTGGCCAGGCGCCCCACATGGGGAGCGGGAAAGTGCGCCGGGACGATCAGGACATCGTGCCGCAAAAAACGCTGTTGCAAGCGCCGCCGGGTGGCCAGGGTGGCGGGAAAATCCTCGCTGGCCCCCAGATCCAGCTCGGGGCACACCAGTTCCAGGGGGTGGTGAAAGGCATCGCCGCTGAAGCAGGCCAGCCGGACGTCCCCCTTCATCCAGGCCACCGCATGCCCCGGGGTATGGCCGGGGGCGGGCTCGATGGCGAAGCTGGGTGACACCTGGTGGTCGCCATCCACAAGATCCACCAGGCCAGCCTCCAGC
>JBJHDJ010000201.1:0-5391 GCA_050486485.1 Porticoccaceae bacterium | reverse complement strand
GGCGCCGGGGTGGCGCCATGATCAGGGGCATGGGCGCCGACCTGGTGAGCATCGCCCGTGTCGCCGCCGTGGTGGAGCGCCATGGCGACCGCTTTGCGCGGCGCATCCTGGGGGCCACGGAATACCGGATCTACCGCGAGCGGGGTGGCTCCGTCGCCTGGCTGGCCAAGCGGTTCGCCGCCAAGGAGGCGGCCAGCAAGGCCCTGGGGACGGGCATTGGCGTCGTTTCCTGGCACGATATCGAAGTGGCCAACGACGAGCGCGGAGCGCCCCGCCTGGCCCTGCACGGCAACGGCGCCCTGCGCCTGGCGCAAATTGGCGCCAGCCAGGCGTGGCTGAGCCTCAGCGACGAGGCCGGCATGGCCCTGGCGGTGGTGGTGCTGGAGGGAGCGTGAAGTCCAGAATCCAGAGCGAAGGACCCCGCGCAAAGACAAATCCTCCCCCGGGCAGTAGAATGAGTGTCGTCGATACCAGCCGTTTCCCAGTCATGGAATTTCCCACCCTCGAGTCCACCGTAGGCAACACTCCCCTGGTGCGCTTGCAGCGATTGCCCCGCAATGGTTCCACCGCCGTGCTGGTGAAGCTGGAGGGTAACAATCCCGCGGGTTCCGTCAAGGACCGCCCGGCCATCAACATGATCGCCCGCGCCGAGGAGCGCGGCGATATCCGTCCCGGGGACACCCTGATCGAAGCCACCAGCGGCAATACCGGTATCGCCCTGGCCATGGCCGCCGCCATCAAGGGTTACCGCATGATTCTCATCATGCCGGAAAATGCCACCGCCGAGCGCAAGGACGCCATGACCGCCTACGGCGCGGAACTGATTCTGGTGAGCGAGGAGGAGAGCATGGAGGGGGCCAGGGATCTGGCGTTGCACATGCAGTCGCAGGGCAAGGGGGTAGTGCTGGACCAGTTCAACAACCCCGACAACCCCCTGTCCCACTACCAGGGCACGGGCCCGGAAATCTGGCGCCAGACCCACGGCGCCATCACCCACTTTGTCAGCTCCATGGGCACCACCGGCACCATCATGGGGGTATCCGCCTACCTCAAGGAGCGCAATCCAGCCATCGAGATCGTCGGCCTGCAACCGGCGGAGGGCGCCAGTATTCCGGGAATCCGCCGCTGGCCCGCTTCCCACCTGCCAGGCATTTTCGAGCAGTCGCGGGTGGACAGGGTGATGGACATTTCCCAACAAGAGGCGGAGCACACCATGCGCGAGCTGGCCCGCCGGGAGGGCATTTTCGCCGGTGTCTCCTCCGGCGGGGCGGTGGCGGCGGCGCTGCGCATCAGCGACGAGGTGGACAACGCCTGCATCGTGGCGATCGTCTGTGATCGTGGCGATCGCTACCTGTCTTCCGGTCTCTACAACCTCTAGGCCGGGTTCCGCGCGCCAGATGGTCAAGATTCGCGAGGTCCACCACATCCACCAGGGCGACAAGGTGGATGTCCAGCGCTGGGTGCGGCGCATCGCCGACAAGTCCGGCCTGTCCACCGCGCTGGAGCCGCTGTTGCGGGAAGCCTGCGAGGTGGCCATCGAGGTCGAGGGCCGCACCCTGGCGGAGGGGCGGGCCTGGAACCCTTCCGTCAGCAGCTTTCTCACCGGCCTGGAAATGGCCGAAATACTCGCCGAACTCGGCCTCGCCGACGAGGGCCTGGTGGCGGCGGTGCTGTACCGCCCGGTGCGCGAGGGCAACCTGTCCCTGGCCTCGGTGCAAAAGCGCTTCGGCGCGGAAGTGGCCGGGCTGATCCAGAGTGTGCTGCGCATGGCGGTGATCTCCACCCTGCGCAACGATTCCGAGCGGGATGTGCTGGGTCTCGACGCCGAACGCCAGGCCGCCAAGGTGCGGGAAATGCTGGTGTCGATCATCGACGATGTGCGGGTGGCGCTGATCAAGCTGGCGGAACGCACCTGCGCCATTCGCGCCCTCAAGGCGGCGCCCGCCGAGCGCCAGCAGCGGGTCGCCCGGGAGGTGTTCGATGTTTACGCCCCCCTGGCCCATCGCCTCGGCATCGGTCACCTCAAGTGGGAGCTGGAGGATCTGGCATTCCGCTACCTGGAGCCGGTGGAGTACAAGCGCATCGCCAAGTTGCTGGCGGAGCGCCGCGCCGACCGCGAACACTATATCGGCGAATTGATCGCCACCCTCAAGGCGGAACTGGCGAGGGTGCGCATCGAGGGGGATGTGTCGGGGCGCGCCAAGCATATCTACAGCATCTGGCGCAAGATGCAGCGCAAGGACATCAGCTTTTCCAAGGTTTACGATATTCGCGCCGTGCGGGTGCTGGTGCCGACCGTGTCGGACTGCTACACCCTGCTGGGTATCGTGCACAGCAAGTGGCGCAACATCCCCGACGAGTTCGACGACTATATCGCCGCCCCCAAGGAAAACGGATACCGCTCCCTGCACACCGCCGTGATCGGCCCCCGCAACCGCATCGTCGAAATTCAGATCCGAACCTACGACATGCACGAGGAAGCGGAATTCGGCATCTGCGCCCACTGGCAGTACAAGGGCAGCGACTCCACGGCGGCCAACCAGGGCTACGAATCCAAGATCGCCTGGCTGCGCCAGGTGCTGGAGTGGCACGACGAAATCGGCAGCGAGGATGTCAAGGACCTGTTCAAGCACGAGGGTTCGCCGGATCGCATCTATGTCTTCACTCCGGAGGGCCATGTGGTGGACTTGCCCCCCCAGTCGACGCCCCTGGACTTTGCCTATCGCATCCATACCCAGGTGGGGCACCGTTGCCGCGGCTGCAAGATCAACGGTCGCATCGCGCCGCTGACGACTCTGTTGCACACCGCCGATCAGGTGGAAATCATCACCGGTCGCCACGAGGCCCCCAGCCGCGATTGGCTATCGGCCTCCGCGGGTTATCTGCATACGACGCGGGCCAGGGCCAAGGTGCAGCAGTGGTTCAGGAAGCAGGATCAGGACAAGAACATCGCCGCGGGCAGGTCCATGCTGGAACGGGAGTTCCGCCAACTGGGGGTGAGAAACATCGATGTCGACGCCCTGGCGAACAAGTTCAACAAGAAAGGCGGCAATGGGCTCTATGCCGCTGTCGGCGCCGGGGATATCCACCTGGAACAGGTGGTCCGCGCCGCTCGCGGCCAGATCGTCAAGGCCGCGGATCCGGTGTCCCTCGTCACCCGCCGCCCCCATGCCAGCCGCTTCGGCAACTCGACCTTCTATATCTATGGGGTGGGCGATCTGCTCACCCGCATCGCTCGCTGCTGCAATCCGGTTCCCGGGGATGAAATCAGTGGCTTCATCACCTCGGGGCGTGGCGTCACCATCCACCGCGATGACTGCGGCAGCCTGTTGCGTCTCAAGGCCCAGCACCCTGGCAGGGTGCTGCAGGTCTCCTGGGGCGGCGAGCCCGCCGACGTCTACTCCGTGCCCGTGCGGGTGCGGGCCTATGACCGCACCGGGTTGCTGCGGGATATCACCGCCGTCATCGACAGGTTGGAGCTGTCCATTTATTCCATCAACTCCGGAGCGAGTCGCGGGGGAGTCGTCGACATCGTCGTCGGCGTCGATGTGCGCGGCATCGACGATCTGCGCCTGCTGGTCACGCGCCTGCGTTCCATCGCCAATGTCATCGATGTGGAGCGGGTGGCCGAGGGGGCTAGCCCTAGGAAAACCGATGGCTGAAAACAAACGCCATACCCTCGACGATCTGCTGGAACTCATGGCGCGCCTGCGGGATGCGGAAACGGGTTGTCCCTGGGATTTGCGGCAGGATTTTCGCAGTTTGACGCCGTTCACCGTGGAGGAAGTGTACGAGGTGGTGGATACCATCGAGCGCGGTGACTACGACCACCTTGGCGAAGAACTAGGGGACCTGCTGTTTCAGGTGGTGTTTTATGCCCGGGTGGCGGAGGAGCAAGGGCGATTCGACTTTTTCTCTGTGGTGGACGGCATCGTCCGCAAGCTGCTCGCCCGCCACCCCCATGTGTTTCCCGATGGCACCCTGGGCAGCCGCCGTGGCGCCGGTGACAGTGCCGATGAATCTGAGGTAAAAACCCAGTGGGAGGCCATCAAGGCGGTGGAGCGGCGCGACAAGGGTCACCGCCGCCTGCTGGCGGATATTCCCGTCGTGCTGCCCGCGCTGGTTCGCGCCCAGAAGATCCAGAAGCGCGCCGCCAAGGTGGGTTTCGATTGGACGGCGGTCCCGGGTGTCATCGACAAGCTGCGGGAGGAAATCGCCGAGCTCGAAACCGCCATTGGCGAGCAGTCCCAGGGGGAGGTCGAGGACGAGATGGGGGATCTGTTGTTCAGTTGCGTCAATCTGGCCCGTCATTGCGGCGTGGACGCGGAAACCGCCCTGCGCCGCGCAACCCTCAAGTTCGAGCAGCGCTTCACCCGCATGGAGGAGCAGGCGGAGGCCAGGGGAGAATCCCTGGAGGATTGCGACGCCGCCACCCAGGATGCCCTGTGGCGCGAAGCCAAGGGCTACAGGCAACGGGAATAACGGGCCCCGTATCCCCGCCTTGCTGGGGCCGTGATCAGCGGTTGTCGACGATGGCCTGCACCGAGTCGGCAAACCACTGGAAAAATTTATTCCGCGCCGTCTCGTCGCTGTCGATGGAAACTTGCTGGCTATAAAGCACGAAACCCATGGCCAGGGTATTGATTTGCAGGGCGCGAGCCCGGGCATCCGGTGGGCCCAGCCAGTGCTCGAGGGGTTTCAGGATATGCTTCTCGGTGACCCGTCGGGCGATATCCTGGGCATCGGGGTCGCAGATGGACAGGGCGAGCATGATCGGGGGGTTCATATTGATGGCCCTCTCAACCAGGGACCTGGTCAGCACCTCGCCGAATCCCGCCTTGTCCCAGGGAAATTCCCGGGCCGTGGTGAGGGAGTCGTGGAGGGCCGCCTCGAACAGCCCGGCCTTGGAGCCGAAGTAGCGCAATAGCAGCGGCGAGCTGACGCCAGCGGCGGCGGCGATATCGCGGATGCCCACCTGGTCGTAGCCGCGGGTGCAAAAGGCCGCCTGGGCGGCGGCGAGTATCGCCGCCCGTGTTTTCGGCGCATTGCGTTTGCGGGGCGGAGTGGCTGCGGTCATGGCGGCATTATAGCGCGCCGGGAGGGTTTGGGGTCGATCGCGCTGCCGTGGTCTGGCAGTGGCCATGCCATGGCAGTCGACGACAGCTTGCCCCCGTGGCGGAAAAATATTTTCATTTACCGATAAGTAGAAGGAGAGAATCATGTCGAGACGATACGACGGCCGCGTGGTGGTCATTACCGGGGCGGGCAGCGGTCTGGGGCGCATCAGCGCCCTGGCCTTTGGCCGCGAGGGCGCGCAACTGGTGCTCACGGATATCAATGCCGAGGGCCTGCGGGAAACCGCCGGGCTGCTGGAAAAGGACGGTGTGAAGG
>JBJHDJ010000200.1:0-5401 GCA_050486485.1 Porticoccaceae bacterium | reverse complement strand
GTCGCAGTCCGTGGCGCCAGCGCTTGACCAGCCTGGTGACCTTTCCCTCCCGGGAGGAGGTGGAGTCCTTCCTGTCCACCACGGTCACCAAGGCCATGAACCGGGTGCAGCGGGAGCTGAGCCGCCAGGGCTGGACCGCCCAGGTGCAGCGCGACGACGCCCACCACAGAATTTACCTCGAGGTCATCAAGGAACACCTGGTGGATTTCATCTACGAAATCCGCATCGTCGAGCATGTGTTGCCGGAGTACGCCTTCCCGGAAATGGTTCGCGACGACAGCGCCGAACACAAATATTGCCGCGCCGAGGTGTTTCTGCGCCGCGGCGGTCAGTCCTACGATGTCTACGGTTTCGATCAGGCGGAAATGATCACCGACATTCTCGACCAGTTCGAGAAGCACCTGAACTTCCTCCATATTTCCCCCGGCAGCCTGCCCTGGAACATGGCGGAGCACGACGACATGCTGGCGGAGCCGACGCCCGAGGAAACGGATCGGGAGATGGAGGGCGACGGGTCTCGTTAAGGGCGATTCGCACGGGGGGATTGATCATGGCTGAATCCAAGCACTTTCCACCTGTCTTGGCCTTGGCGTTGATATTGGCCGGGGGCGTGCCGGCCCCCCAGGCCCTGGCGGAAGTGGATGTGGAGCAACTGCTGCGGCGGCTCGATGAGCTGGAGAGCCGGGTGCGGTATCTGGAATCCCTCGGCCTCGAACGCGACGAACGGGCCATCATCGAACGCCGGGTCATGCCCGACGCCGTGGCGACGGAAGCGGCGGACGGGGAAGTCATGGGGGACGCCGTTCCCGGTGTTGAGCGCACCGCCCTGGTCGCCGAGCAGGCCGCCGGCCCGGATATCCATGTCGGTGGCGCCCTGCGTTTCAACCTGGTTCACCGGGATTTTGTCGACGCCTCCGACACCAAGCGGGGAGAGAGCGGGCTGGATGTGTTTCGCCTCAATGTCGATGGCAGCATCGCCAATGTATTGCTGTCCGCCGAATACCGCTTTTATTCCTACATGAACACCATTCACCACGGCTGGATCGGCTATCAGTTTGGCGAGCACAGCCAGGTGCAACTGGGCATCCATCAGGTGCCCTTCGGCCTGCTGCCCTATGCCGCCCACAATGCCTGGTTCGGCGTGCCCTATTATGTGGGCCTGGCGGACGACTACGACATGGGCGCCAAGTACCAGTATCAGCAGGGCCCGTGGACCGCCCATCTGGCCTTCTACAAGAACGAGGAGCTCAACGACCCCACCGATGTCGACCGTTATGGTTTCGACCTGGTGCGGGTGGGGGAGCAGCAGAACGAGGAGATCAATCAGTTTCACGGTCGCCTGGCCTATACCTTTGGCCATGGTGGCCACTGCGAGAACGAGTTGGGCCTGTCGGCGCGGCGCGGCGAAATCTACAATGCATTGACCGATCGGCGCGGCGACAACTGGGCCGCGGCCGTGCATGTGGATAGCCGCTGCGGCCGTTGGAATCTGCAATTGCAGGGTGCCCGCTATGCCTTCAACCCCGCCAATCCCGCCAGCGTGTCCCGCGACAGCGTCCGTGTGGGCGCCTTTGGTGGCAGCTACGACATCGCCAGTCGCGGCGATATTCTGGTGGCCAACCTGGCCTACAACTTTCCCTCCCGCTGGACCTTCATCGACCAGGTGACCTGCTACAACAACTATTCCCGCCTGTTCAAGGATGGTGCCGATTCCATCGACTCCCAGATCAACACCATCGGCTGCGCCATTGGTTCCGGACCTTTGTTCACCTATGTGGATTACATCCTGGCCAACAACATGGCGTTTTTTGGCGACGGTTCCATGGCGGTGGGGGGCCGGGATGAGTGGCGGCGGCGTTTCAATGTCAATATCGGGTATTACTGGTGAGCCTATGACGACACGAGGGTTTGGTGCGTTACTGTTCGGTTGGGCCCTGCTGGCGGCGCCGGCTGTCGAGGCCCAGCAGCAGCTCAATGTGGTGTCCTGGGATGGCGCCTATGTAAAGAGCCAGATCCTGGGCTTTATCCGCCCCTGGGAGGAAGCCACCGGCGTGCGGGTCAATGTCATCCAGTACAGTGGCGGCATCGACGAGATCCGCCGTCAGGTGCGTGCCTGGAATGTCAGTTGGGACGTGGTTGACCTGGAGCAGTTCGACGCCATGCAGGCCTGCGCCGAAGGTCTGCTGGAGCCCATCGATCACAGCCTGTTGCCGCCGGCACCCGACGGCACGCCAGCGGCGGAGGATTTTGTCGCCGCCACCCTGCTGCCCTGTGGCGTGGGCAATGTGGTGGGCGCCACGGTGGTGGCCTGGCACCGCGACCGGCTGGAGACAGCGCCGCGGGACATCCACGACTTTTTCAACTTGCGGGATTTTCCCGGTCGTCGTGGCTTGCGCCGTACTCCCCAGGGCAATCTGGAGTGGGCGCTGGTGGCGGATGGCGTTCCCCGCCAGCGGGTCTACGAGGTCCTGTCCACCCCCGAGGGGCTGGATCGGGCCTTCGCGGTGCTGGATCGCATCAAGCCCCATGTGGAGTGGTGGCGCACCGGCGAGGACGCCGTTCGCCTATTGGAAACTGGCCGGGTCGCCATGTCGGCGGTGTACAGCGGTCGGGTGCCGGATGCCGTGGCCCGGGGTGAGCCCCTGGAGATTCTCTGGGATCACCAGCTCTGGTTCTTCGATGTGTGGGGAGTGCCGAGGAATGGCCGCAACACGGCGTTGGCCATGGACTTTATCCGCTTTGCCACCGCCACGGAAAGCCTGGCCCGCCAGGCGACCTTTATCCCCTATGGTCCGGTGCGGCAATCTTCCATGGAACTGCTGCCGCCGGACATTCGCGCCAGCCTGCCCACGGCGGCGCACAACATGGCCACCGCCATCGAGCTGGATGCCGACTGGTGGGCTCGCAACCGGGAAGTGGTGAACCAGCGATTCGAGCGTTGGCTGGAGCGGCCCGTCAGGGTGCCTCGCCAGTTGCCGCGATAGCGGGCGGCTGGCCTCAGTTGGGGCCGATCAGCGCCCGAATGCCTTCTTCCTCGATGGCGGCCAGCGCCTCCGCCAGGGCGTCCTCGTCGCTGTCGAAGGAATCCTCCCACATGGTGGAGTTGTTGTCCTCGTCGACGATTTCCAACAGCCAGCCACCTTCGCCGTCCTCGTAGATCTCGATGTGCACGGCGATGCCTTCTTCCTCGTAACGCTGGCTCAGGGGAGACATGCCGGGTTCGTTGCTGCCCATGGGGTGATACCTCGGGTATGGCGTGGTGATTCCCTGGCCCGTTGAGGGTAGGGGTGGATGGAAACAGTATAGGGCAGCCAGTGAGGTTGCCGATGCGATTGATCCGAAAATTACACCCGTTGTTGGAATTGTGGCCGAGTCATTGAGGCACGCGCTGCTGTGATTCCGGGACTACATCACGATGTGGGAGTGTGCTCGCGCACTATCCGGTTATCGCTGTCAGTCAGGGCAGGGGGCGTTGCGCTCCGGGCGACTGTCACAGACTTCCACGGCGGCGAAATAGTCCACCCACAGCTCCAGCAGGTCGTTGGGCGGCGTGCCGCGCCATTTGCGGGTGAGGTAGTAGCCCTGGTCGATGCCGCTGATATACAGATGCAGCACGGTAATGGAGCGGGTGAAATCCAGGCTGCACTGGGCGATCCACAGGCTGTAGGGGTAGCCGTTCACCTCGCTGGCGGAAATTTCCCGGCTGCCATAGGGAGAGCAGGTGGACAGGGCTTCCGTATCCACGGCCTGCCGGTAGCCAGCGGGGGGAAAGCCCCCCCTGTCCCGCAGAATGCGGGCGGCCGCGGCGTCACCGGTCTCCGGTTTGATCCACTCGGCGATATCTTCCGTGGCGGTGGAGGCGGTGCGTGTGGTCCAGCCGCTTTCCGGGGGTGGCAGGGGCATCACCAGGGACTCGCCGCTGGCGAGTGCCGAGGCAGAGTGTCCCGCTGACAGCAGGGCCAGCAACAACAGCAAGGCGGGCAAGAGGTTGGTGGATCGCAAGGGTGTCTCTCTGATGGTTTGGCTGGGCTCATGACAGGACCCTGAAGAAGGCGGCATTCTGAACACATTCAGCGGCGGTATCAAGGCGTTGCCGGCGGTGGCCGCCGCTGCCCATCAACGATCGTCCTTCAGCTCAGGGGTTCGGGGCTGGGTCTCCCCTTGTACCAAATCCTTGAGGGTGGCCTGGCCCAGTTGCTGACTGGCGGCGTTTTCCAGCCCATCCAGCAGCTCATCCACGGATTTCACCGAGTGCAGGCGGGTGGCCAGCAGAGAGTGGCCATCCAGGGCGCCGCGCAGGGACGATAGCAGTTCCACCAGGGTCAGTTCGGCGGGGTCGCGGGCGGGAACGAATTGCGGTGGGTCCTCGTTGGTCTCCAGCAGCAGTCCGCGCTCCACCAGGGTTGTCAGGGTCTCGGCCACCCGGTCTCCCGGTAGGCGCAGTTGCCGGCACAATTCCTCCTGGGACAGGGGACCGCCACCGTCCACGAACCGCTCCGCCACCCGGTACATGGCCAGCAGCGCCAGTTGTTCCCGCAGGCGGCCACTGAGGGGTGCCCGTTGGTTGTTGGGGCGGATCTGGTCGGGGTTCTGGTGGTAGTAGGAGACCTGGGCGCCCACCAGCAGGATCAACCAGCTGAGGTACAGCCAGATCATCGCCAGGATCAGGATGGCGAAGCCGGAATACACCGCCGCATAGCGGGTGGAGGAAGCGGCGAACTCGGCGAACACCAGCCCGGAAAGCTGCCACAGGCCACCGCCCACCAGGCCGCCTATCAGCGCGGAAAGTGGTTTGACGCGGGTGTTGGGGATGAACATGTAGAGAAAGGTGAAGGCCAACAGCACCAGCATCAGTGGCACCAGGCGGGTGACCATCGCCAGCAGGGTGCCGAATGGTTCGATGCCCGCCAGGGTCTGCATCAGGTCGGTGGCCATCAGCGAGGCGGTGATGCCCATGGCGGAAAATACCAGCACCGGGCCCACCATGATGACGCTCAGGTAATCGCTGAAGCGCCGCGACAGGGATCGGGACGACCGGGTGTGCCAGACATGGTTGAAGGCCTCCTCGATTTTCTGGATCAGGGAGATCACGGTGTACAGCAGCAGCGCCAGGCCAAGGGCGCCGAGCACCCCCACCCGCATATTTTCCACGAAGCCCAGCACATTCATCACCAACTCTTCCCCCATGTCCCCCAGGGGCTCCGCCAGGTTCATCAGCAGGGGTTCGATCTGGTTGTGGACACCGAAGGCCTTGAGCACCGAGAAGCTCACCGCCAGCAGGGGCACCAGGGACAGCAGGCTGGTGTACACCAGGCTCATGGCCCTCAGGGTGAGTTGGCCACTGGCCAGATCCTGGCCGACCACCACCAGCAAGCGGACGGTGCGGTAGCAGATCCGCCAG
>JBJHDJ010000199.1:0-5403 GCA_050486485.1 Porticoccaceae bacterium | reverse complement strand
CCTCACCTACAATTTTCCGGAAATCCTGCTCATCGAGCTGGGCGTCATCATGATCCTCGGCCAGTACACCGGCTACCGTCTCAGCGAACTGAAGCGCTTCCGCTTCCTGCTCGATAAATGATGTTCTGGAAGACTTTCGCCGCGTTCAGAAAGAAAGGCATTCTCGGCATGAATGCCCGCAATGTCGCCTACATCGCCCGCTACAACGAGCGGCGCCTGTTTCCCCTGGTGGACGACAAACTGAAAACCAAGGAGGCGGCCCGCAAGCACGGTATCAAGGTGCCGGATCTTTATGGGGTAATCCGCTACACCGCCGAACTGAATGGCCTCGGCGATCTGCTCAACCCCCTCACCGGCTTCGCGGTAAAACCCCTGCGCGGCAGCGGCGGCAAGGGCATCATCGTCATCACCGGCCGCGACGGTGACGACTTCCTCAAGCCCAGCGGCAAGACTGTCACCCTCGCGGATATCCGCCACGACATCTCCAACATTCTCAGCGGCGTCTACAGCCTGGGGGGGCGGCCAGACACCGCCATCATCGAATCCCTGATCCGCGGCCGCCCGGACATGCTCAAGTACAGTTTCGAGGGGCTGCCGGATATTCGCGTCATCGTGTTCCGGGGCTTTCCGGTGATCGCCATGATGCGCTGCCCCACCCATCAATCCGACGGCAAAGCCAACCTGCACCAGGGCGCCGTGGGGGTGGGCCTGGACATCTGCACCGGCGAGTCGATCCGCGCCGTGCAGCGCAATGTGCTGGTGGATCGCCACCCGGACACCGGGGTGGACTTTTCCGACCTGCGGATACCGGACTGGGACGAGATCCTGCTACTGGCCGCCAAGTGCTACGACATGACGGGCCTCGGCTATATCGGCTGTGATTTCGTGCTGGACGAAACCCGCGGGCCGATGATTCTCGAGCTCAATGCGCGCCCCGGCCTGGCGGTGCAGGTGGCCAATGGCATAGGCCTGCTGACACGTCTGGAGAGCATCGAGAAACAGGAGCACTTCGACCTGCACGCCGAGGAGAGGGTCGCCATCAGCAAGGAGTTATTTGCTCGCTCGACCGAGCGGGGACTGGAAGAGCAGGCGTAAAAAAACCCCTGACGGGGTTCTTGTCACCTGAACTCACGATGAAGTCCGGGTTTGATTCTGAGATGGCGACCTGGAAGGGACTCGAACCCTCGACCTCCGCCGTGACAGGGCGGCATTCTAACCAACTGAACTACCAGGCCGTCGACCTATCTCAAAACTGCTCTCGGCAACCACCATCAGCATGCTGAAAGTGGTGGGTGGTACAGGGGTCGAACCTGTGACCTACGGCTTGTAAGGCCGTCGCTCTCCCAACTGAGCTAACCACCCTCCGTGAGAGACGCGCATTCTACAGAATCGATCGGGACTGTCAATCTTGGCGGGGGATTTTTTTCGGGCCATGGCCACTGTCCGTGACCGCTGACATCCCCGGCGCCACAACCCCCTCGCAGACAGCCGAAGGCCAAGCTGGTAAGATGGCGCCCCCGCCCACCATCGCCACTGTCATGGAAATCTTCAAGGAATTCAGCTTCGAGGCCGCCCACCACCTGCCCCATGTCCCGCCGGGGCACAAGTGCGGCCGGCTCCATGGCCACACCTTCTATGTCACCCTCTACATCAGCGGCGAACCGGGAGAAACCAGTGGCTGGCTGATGGATTTCGCCGATATCAAGGCCGTCTTCAAGCCGGTGTACGAGCGCCTCGATCACTACTACCTCAACGACATTCCGGGATTGGAAAATCCCACCAGCGAGAATATCGCCCGCTGGATATGGCGGGAAATGAAACCGCGCCTGCCGGCCCTGTGCCGAGTGATGGTCAAGGAAACCTGCACCAGCGGCTGCATCTACAGCGGCGACTGACTCGCCACTCGGCATCCCGCCATGGGGTATTGGCGTGGGCGGGTTGAGGGCAGCGATACCCATCGATTCCAGAATTGATGGGTATCGCTTCGCTCAACCCATCCTACCGGCACCCTGCCCCGGCATGGTGTCTCGGCGGTTCCCTTAGCCGCGGGCAAACCCACCACACCCCTCTAACAAGGTAGTGCCCCGTAGGGTGGGTTAGCCAAAGGCGTAACCCACCAGACCCAACCATCAAAAGCCGCATCGAAAGAGCGATTACTCTGCTAATTCCAGCCCGAATGGCGCTTGAGGAGGCTTGGGAGGGAGGATGTCACCCGCTGTCTCTCCACGCCTGTACATCCACAACACCATCACGGCAAAGGACCACTATCGAGAAATAAGCAGCGTCCCCTGTGACGGGCTGTTCCGCAAACTGCCCTGCAACACCAAGGGGTCCACCGCCGACACCAGGGGGAAGGGCACCAGCACGAGATCCGCGGCAGGGCCATCGACGATCTGCCGCAACACCCGCTGTTGATCCTTCTGCTCATTGAGCAGGTATACCCGGGCGCCCTGGGCGGACAGTTTGGTCAACAGGCTCGCCGGCAGGGAGCAGAAACTCGCCACCAACACTTCCCGGCAATGGCCGGCGCCCACCAGGGAAATCACCAGCTCCACACCGCGCTTGGCCTGTTCACTGCCATCGTAGAGCAGCTTGACCCTCTGCACGGTGGCGCTGCCAAGCCGTCGCGACAAGCCGTTGCGCGGCCTGCCCGGAACATAGATGCCCGACATGCGCTCAAGCAGCGCCGTGACGGGCACCCGTCGCTCGCTGACCTCGAAGCGAAACCGCACCTGCCTGGCCACCACGCATTCGTCGAACAGGGAGCGCACTTGACTGAGCAGTTGCTGGCGACGCAGACGCACACCCTCGGCGAACAGTTCCCGCTCCTCGCCGGTGGAGCGCACCACTTCGGTGGTGAAGGGCAACTCGGCGACACTTTGCAACAGCATGTCTTCCATGAAAAGGCCGAGCAGGCCGACCTTGGATTGCTCCGCCACCGTCACAGCCGCCTCCAGGGAGGCGCGGCTGATACCGTAGGCATCGATGGTGACGCAGATTTCCGGCCCGTCGCCATTTGCCGGCTTGTCGGCCTGCTCGCCGTTGTCCACCCGTTCAACCATCATCACCGTCATCCTCGCCAGCGTCCCGATCCCCGTCCCTGGAGCCCGGCCCGGCATGGCGTTTGTGGAGGGCGATCAGCTCGGCAATCCGCGCCATGACCCGGCCGTTGATGGAGTCCACGGGGTAATGGCCCTCCCCGTCCGCTTCACCCGCCTCGGCGTCCAGCAGCAGGGCAAGAGCTTCATCCAGGGTGGCCACCGCGTAGATATGGAAGCGTCCGTTCTCGATGGCATCGATCACCGGCCGGCGCAGCATCAGGTGCTCCACATTGGAGTTGGGAATCACCACCCCCTGACTTCCGGTCAAGCCGCGCTGTTGGCAGATGGCGAAAAAACCCTCGATCTTTTCATTGACGCCACCGATGGCCTGCACCTGGCCGTGCTGATTGAGGGAACCTGTCACCGCCAGATCCTGACGCACCGCCAGGCCGGAAAGGGCGGAGACCAGGGCCGTCAGTTCCGCCACCGAGGCACTGTCCCCCTCGATGCCGCCGTAGGACTGCTCAAAAGCCAGGGTGGCGGACAACGGCAACGGCTGGTGACGGGCGTAGCGATCCGCCAGCAGGGAGGAAATGATCATCACCCCCTTGGCGTGAATCTTTCCGCCCAGACGCACCTCCCGCTCGATATCCATCACCCGCCCCTGGCCAAGGCGGGCCGTGGCGGTGATGCGCATCGGCTTGCCAAAGGCGTAGTTGCCCAACTGGTACACCGACAGGCCGTTGACCTGGGCAACACGACTGCCGGCGGTATCCACCAGCTGCACCTCCCGCAGAATGCTCTCGTGGGAGCGTTCGCGAAACTGGTCCATGCGGTGTATGGCGGCATCGATGGCCCGCTCCACATCTTCCCCCGCGATCAGCTCGCTGCCCCGCTGGGCGGCCCAGTAATCACTCTCGCACAGCAGATCGGCGATGCGCCCCTGGTGCAGGGATATCTTCAGGCTGTCTTCCACCTGGCGGGCGCAATACTCGATGATCCTGCCCACCCCGCAGCTACGCAGAGGTCTCACCTTGTGGCGCTGTTGCAGGCTTTTCACCAACCGGGCAAACAACAAGGTGGTTTCCGGGGTGCGCCGGACATCCTCCGCCATGTCCGCCGCCACCTTGAAAAGCTGGGAAAATTCAGGGTCGTATTGCTCCAGCAGGTAGTACAGGTAGCGATCCCCGGTAAGAATCACCTTGATGGCCAGGGGGATCGGCTCGGGATCGAGCTGTGTGGTGCTGGCGAAGCTGAACATCTGCTCCAGGGACTGCACGCGGATCTCCCGGGCGCGCACGATACGCTTGAGAGCTTCCCAGGCGAACGGGTTGGTCAGCACCTTGTCCGCCGCCAGCACCAGGTAGCCGCCGTTGGCGGTGTGCAGGGCGCCGGGCTTGATGAGCGTGAAATCCGTCAGCAGGGTGCCAAACTGGGCGGTGTGCTCGATGCGTCCCACCAGGTTGATGAACGATGGGTTGTCCTCGTGCACCACCGGCGCCCGCACCGGCTCGGTGCCGGGCAGTGGGCCATTGTCCACCAGCACATTGACGCTGTACTGGGGGAAATTTTCCGCCCTGGGGCGAGGGCGCTCCTGGCCTCCGGAACCCTCCCCCTGGGTTGCCCGAAACATATCGACATTGTCGATGACATCGGCCTTGACGGCGTCCAGGTAGGTGATCACCTGGGGCAGATCCCGATAGCGCTTGCGCAACTCGGCGAACAACTGATCCACCGCCAGGCGGCTGAATTCACGGTTGAGCTCGCGAAGTTTCTCTCGCCCCTCCTTCACCCACAGTGGCAGCTGGCGGACAATGGCCTTGAGGTCTTCCTTGAGCGCCTCGATCACCTTCAGGGTGCGCTCCTTTTCCTCTTCCGGCAAGGCCTCGAAATCCTGGGGGGAGAGAATCTTGTCCTCCCGCATGGGCGCCAGGGTATAGCCGTTGGGGGTCTGGATCAGGGCGACACTTTCCCCGCGGGCCTTCTCCGCCAGCGCCTCGAAGGCCTCCTGCTCGCGGCGCGAGTACTGCTCCCCCATCTCCTGCAAACGGGTCTGGTATTCATCGCTCTGAAAGGCGGCGGGAATGCTGGCCAGCAGATCCTCCACGCAGTGGGCCATGTCGGCCCGCAACTGGCGACCCATGCCCATGGGCAGGGACAGGGCGATGGGCTTGTGAGGCGCGTCAAAATTGTTGACATAACACCAATCCCGCAGCTCCGCCAGGGGCTCGCCGTGATCACCGAGAAAATCGTCGAGCAACTCATGCTTGCCCACCCCCGGGGAGCCCAGCAGGAACACATTGTAGCCGGCGTGCCCCATGGCCATGCCGAATCGCAGGGCGCCCACCGCACGGTCCTGGCC
>JBJHDJ010000198.1:0-5426 GCA_050486485.1 Porticoccaceae bacterium | reverse complement strand
CAGCAATGGCGATCACAGCGCGGCTTGAGGGTGGGTTGTGGTGGGTTACGCCTGCGGCTAACCTGCCCCCTACGGGTCACGACTACAACACCCTGACCCGGGTAGGATGGGTTGAGCGCAGCGATACCCATCAAATTCCACCGTCGATGACTGCGGGAGCGATGGCCTTCACTGTGCTCGACAAACCCTACAGGCAATAGCGCCGTGTTATACCGTAAAACCGCTCCCACATCTGCCTTTGTCGCTCCTCCGGCGTCACCCGCGGGCTGAAGGCCGGCATTGCCGCCTCCAGGTCGGCGCGCTTCACCAGCCGGGTGCGGAACTCGGTGACCTGTTCCGAAAAGATGTTGCGGTTTACCAGCTCGCCACGCTCCAGGCCCTGGGTGTCGATCCAGTTGTGATAGCCGGGGTCGTCGTGGCACAGCACCAGGCGCACCACGCCGTCCTCGTCCACCCGGGTGCGACTGGGGGTGTAGCTCACCGGGCGGTACAGGTAATCCATGCTGTTGAAGAAGACGCTCATGTTGGTCAGCATCCAGAACAGGTCGTTGGCGTCGAACTCGATGATCAGCGCCTCGTCCGGGGCCAGTTGCCAGCACATGCAGGACGGGGCGCGCCCGCGTTTCTTGTCGGTTTCCGGGTTGTACACCGGGTTGGCCACGGGCCGGCGGCCGGCGGGAAAGCGATTGATGGCTTCCGGGTCCACATCCTCGGCGTAGGTGTACATCCAGTCCGGGTTGTCGTGCATCAGGCCGGTGACGAAGTTGCCGGCCCAGGTCATCGCCTCCAGCATCTCCTCCACCGTGGGCATGGGGCGCGGTTCCGCCATGTCGATGCGCTCGATGCGCATGCGCGCCGGCTGCTCGTCCCAGCGATCGAACCCCTGGCGCAGGAACAGCTTGCGGGATCCCGCGGTGGTGGGCAGCCAGTTGGGGCCGCGCCGGGGGCCGCCGATATAGAGTTCGAAGCCGCCGTCCCAGTCCGTCACCAGATCCTGTCCCAGCAGGTTGGCTTCGGGGATGTCGCCAAAGGGTTCGTGCAGGTTGCGCCAGTCGACGCCGGGCTTTTTCTCTGGTCTGGGGCCCTGGACCGCGACATTCAAAAACCGGGCGGTGCCGCGATTGCCGGAAATCCGATACACGGACTGGCCGTCGATCCAGGCCTGCTGGTAGACGAAATCGGCGCAGTCCCCGCCCAGTTTGCAGTAGGGGGTGACGAAGGTGTGGATGGCGGGGTAGCGGGTGTTTTTCGTCTCCAGGGCCAGGTCGAAAGCCTGGCCGAGGTTCTGGGTCAGGAAGCGGAAGGCGTCCACCCGGTGGCCTGCCGTGGCTGGGTTGTAGTCCTTGAACACCTGGTTGCCCGCTTCCCGCAACTGATCGCAGAAGGCCTCCCAGGCGCCACGCAGGGAAGCATCGTCGGAAAAATCCCCGAAGGCCATGGTGTTACCTCGCTGTTGTGGTTATGGTGAAAGCCCTTTGCCGACAGCTCCGGACCCGCTGGACCGATGGTACTGATTACGGCGCCGCGCCGCGACCCCCTGTGCCGGCTTGTTCACGGGTGGGTTTGGCCAGTACCATTGCCGTCTTCCCGCAACGCCGAAGGCGGGGACTGCCGGGCTTTCAACAAGGCGCACCGCATAACAAGAAGCACCGCGTAACAAGGAAGCGCATCGGCCATGGGTCCAGTGCCGTGGCCAGGGGCTGCTCTAGCAACGGTTAGTCGACTGTCGGCAGTTTTTTGATTTTCTTGCGGCTGGTGCTTGCCCGGGGACGGCGGTGGGGACCAGGCGCCAATCATTTAGCCAATCACAGGAGAGAACCATGCATATCGACAAGAATACCGCGGCGGTGGTGACCGGCGGTGCGTCCGGCCTCGGTCGGGCCAGTGTCATGGCCCTGGCCAGCGCCGGCGTCAGGGTGGCTGTATTCGATATCAACGAAGAGGCTGGCGAGGCCCTGGCGCGGGACATCGGTGGCATATTCTGCAAGGTAAACATCCTCGACGAGGACAGTGTGCTGGCGGGCTTCGACAAGGCCCGCGCCGCCCACGGCCAGGAGCGTGTCCTGGTGCACTGCGCCCAGGTGAGCAAGGGCGCCAAGACCGTCAGCCGCAACAAGGAAACCGGCGGCTTCAAGCGCATGACCACGGAGGACTTTGCCTTTGCCGCCCAGGGAATCCTGGTGGCCAGTTACCGGGTTGCTTCCATCTCGGCCCTCGGCATGGCCGGCCTCGATCCCCTGGAAGACGACGAGCGCGGCGTGATCACCCTCACCTCCAGTGCCGCTGCCCAGGATGGACAGATCGGCCAGGTGGCCTATGGCGCCAACAAGGCGGGGGTCAATGGCCTGGTGTTGCCCATGGCCCGGGACCTGATGGATCTGGGTATTCGCGTCAATTCCATCATGCCCGGCATCTTCGCCACCCCGCCCATGCTGGGGGTGCCGGAGAAAGTGCTGTCGGTACTGTCTGCCTCGGTGCCGTTCCCCAAGCGCCTCGGCAAGCCGGAGGAGTTCGGCTCCCTGGTGATGGAACTGGTGCGCAACACCTATTTCAACGGCCAGTGCATCCGTCTCGACGGTGGGATACGCATGCCACCCAGGTGATACCCGGCGGTCGGACGGGGCCGGGTGACGGAAGCGGAAAAAGCTTGGGTCGATCTCCCGGGTCCGTCTAGCGCGGTGGCGCCATGTCCATCCACAGGAGTTCCACGCCGCGCTCAACGATCAGCCAGCCCCACGGGTATTTCCGGCATTTGTCCCGGTATTGCACGCCGGCGATGATCTCGTCCCGCTGCTCGCCCTTCTTCACCTTGTGGTGGGCCACGCCGTAGCTCCACAGCAGCGCTTCGTCGCCATCGACCCGGATGTACTGGTTGGCGATCAAATGCTGGGTGGCATGAAAGCTCGATGCCACCTGGTAGGTGGCCTTCAGGTAGTCGTCGATGGGTTCCGGCCCCTGCTTGCCGATGCCGGTGGCCTCGTCGGCAAAGGCGCTGCGGGCCAGGTCGTAGTCACGCATGTCCAGACCCAGGGCATAGATTTTCGCCAACTGGCCAATGGCGTCCCGCTCGGCCAGTTCTTCGGGGGAGCATGCCAGTGAGGGTCCCGACCAGTGTTTGATATCCTCGCTCATGTCGTATACCTACCTTATCGGATTGCTGAAAGGGGGCCGGGATCGCGTGAAACAGCACGCCGCGCCGTTGCCTGCTCATCGCCGGCGGGACTTGCGCCAACGGCTATCCCTTGTCGGGCGTGGCAGGCCAATGTAGCGCCATCCCTGTCAGGCAACAAGGCCAGTGGAAAATGTGCCACGGGACATAGCGGAGAAAGTGGAGTTGCCGCAGGCACACCCCGCGGTGGCTTGGCTGAATCGAGCACTTTGCATTGGACAGCACAGGAGCGCGGATGTACATTCCACCCTCACCATAACATGCCGCGCTCAAGGGTTCCGGCAGGTCCTGGGGAACTCCTGTAGACTGTTGCCAGCAGCCCGGATCGGGGTCTCGCAGTCGTTTTTCAGAGGCTCCCAGGCGGTTGCCGGCGCAGCGGTGGATGATAGTCAGGAGGCTGCAAATCCATGTTCAAGCAAATCTGTTTCTTCAAAAAACGCCCTGACATGACCATGGATGAGTTCATGGACTACTACGAGAACCAGCACTCCCAGCTGTCGAAGCGCATGGGGCGCTCGCCCTCCATTCCCAACGCGGTGCGCTATGTGCGCCGCTATCTCACCCCGGAAAAGAACCCGGTCACCGGTGAAGTTCACGATTGCGGTTATGACTGCATCATGGAGATCTGGTGGAACAGCCGCGAGGATTTCGAGAATTCCCAGCGGCTTATCGCCAGCGCCGATCGTCTGCCGGCGGTGATGGAGGACGAGAAACGCCTGTTCGCCTCCCACGCCAACCCGGTCTGCTCGGTGGTGGAATACGACTCGCCCATGGGGCCCAACGGCGAAGCCACCCATGTGGAATTGAAGTACGCCGACTGACAAGCACAACCCACGGATCCATTCCTTTCTTTCTATTCACAGGATATCAACGATGAACAAAGCCGTACTCGATTGCTCCGATATCGACCAATACCTGGGCAAGCCCCTGGAATCCTCCCCCATCCGCGAGCCCATCGCCAACAACGATATCCGCCGCTGGGTTCACGCCATGCACTATCCCAATCTGCTGCACTATGACGCGGATTTCGCCGCCGCCAGCCGCTGGGGCAAGCTGGTGGCGCCGCAGAGTTTTCCCATCGTGGTGGACGACGGCCACGGCGCCGCGCCCGCCTGCGTGGGGCGTATTCCCGATTCCCACCTGCTGTTCGGTGGCGATGAGTGGTGGTACCACGAGCCGCGCACCTTTGCCGGCGACATGATCTTCAACGAGCGCATCCCCTTCGACTACGTGGTCAAGGAAACCGGCTTCGCCGGCCCCACCTGTTTTCAGCGCGGCGACAATTTCTACCGCAACCAGCACGGCGAGTTGCTGGCTCAGCAGCGCTCCACCGCCATCCGTTACAGCGCGGCGGCGGGCGGCGAGAATGTCAATCAGGAGGAAATGGAAGAACCCGAATGGAGTGATCAGGAACTGGAAGCCCTGGAAGAGCGCAAGGTTCAGTGGGTGAGGATGCTGCGGGATCTGGGTCACCGCGAGCGCTGGTGGGATGATGTGCAGGTGGGGGATCAACTGCCGGAGCGCGTGTTCGGACCCCACTCCGTGGCCAGTTTCACCACCGAGTGGCGGGCCTACCTGATGAACACCTGGGGCACCATGAACCTGCGCAAGAACGACCTGCTGGCCCTGGGTTTCACCCCGGAAATGGCGGGTTGGGAAAACGACCCCGATATGCAGTTGGAGAATCCCACCCTCACCGACGGCGCCTATTACGGGCCTTCCCGCGGCCACTTGTTTCCCCGCTGGGCGAGGCGCATCGGCATGCCCCGCGCCTACGGTTACGGCGCCTCCATGGGTGCCTGGGTCACCGATTTCCTGGCGGGCTGGGCCGGCGAGCACGGCATGGTGGTGCACTCCATCGCCAACTACCGCGGCCCCGCCCTGTCCGGTGACATCACCATCCAGACCGCCGAGGTGGTGGACAAGCTGGTGGACGACGAGGGCCGCCACCTGGTGCAGGTCAAGCACAAGATGGCCAACCAGAAGGGCGCCACCCTGTGCACCGGCACGGCGGAAATCCGTCTGCCGAAAAAAGCCCCGTGACATCCCCGGGCGCCCCAGGGCGCCCGCTCTTTCCAGGGGAGCCCCAGAAAATTGTAGAGAGCGGACCGAGTCGCGCAGTGGTTTTTCAGAGGTTCCCAAGACCAATAAGGATAACAATATGATTGCACTCAACCGCCGCCGTGTCCGGGGGCTGGTGTCCTGGCTGGGGCTACCGCTGGCCCTGGGCTGCGGGACAGCTCTCGCACTGGATCCC
>JBJHDJ010000197.1:0-5442 GCA_050486485.1 Porticoccaceae bacterium | reverse complement strand
CAACCTGTTATTGCCAATCCACCTCAATCAGTCATTGAAGCCATCGGTCAATCGATGGATGACGACTATGGCCATGAAACGGGAAGGAAATAGACCCGGATGCTGCTTGGGAGAAAGATTGCGCGTCCCTCGACGAGGGTTCATTTGCGTACGAATGTCAGCACTGCCCCGACAATCACCGCCACCACGCCGCCGATCAGCAGAAACAGGGTGTCATCGGTAAAGCGCCCGGTAAAGGCTTCCGCCAGTTGGTCCACGGCCGATTGTGACGATTGCCAGCCGAGATAGAGCAGGATCAGGCCGACGATTAGCAATACGATGCCGAATAGCTTTTGTGCTTGCATGGTGGCTTCCGTTGTCTGGTGGAGGTTGTCAAGATTCCAGGCAAGCATAGCTCATCCTGTCCGCATGGAGTCGGATGGGCCAGGGCTTGAACATCCCCGTTCACCGCCGTTCAGGTGAGGTAAGAATGGGTCTTAACTTTAAGCCCCTCTACGGTAGTAGGTCGGTGTCCCAGGGTGGACCTGACCACAAACCACATAATCCGGGCGTCAGGCACGCTTTATACCGGCACTCTGAATCTATTGTGAGTTGGATGGGCGGCGACTAGACTTGAGAGAATGCACACTGTCCCACTGGAATCGGGAGTCCCATGATGGCCGCCAATGTCAGCAAATTCGTCCAAGGTCTTTCAGCCCTGTGTCTGGTCGCGCTTTTGACTTTCGCGGGCCAGGCCACGGTGGCGGACGAGGTGCGCACCGAGTGGATCAATCCCGAGGTGGGCGCCTTCGAAGGGGTGATTGGCGCCCGCATCCGCAGCATCGAGGAGCTGCCCGATGACGAGGGGCAGAGAGTGGTGATCGAAATACCCCGGGAGGCCCTCGAATACCGGGAGGCCATGCCGGAGATCGTGGTCACGGCCCGTCGTCCCGACGAGTCGGAAGCCCGCCTCGCCATCCCCCACGAGTGGCTGGCGGACTACGACAATGACAACTATGGGTTGGTGCTGTACCTCGGTCCCCATGGCAACCTGCCCCTGCGAATCTATTTCAGCCACCCACCCCGCTAGCACCCTCGCCGGGTCGGTTCGCGGCGCCGGGCGTTGCTGCCCCCGACGCTGTGGCATGACTAAATGCATGGGTAAAAAGGCGTAAAAATCCGCTACTTGTCACACCCGTGGGTCACGGCCTATGGTAGCCTTGGTCGATGATTCCACACACTTTTTCGACAACCCGCGCCCTGTTGCCCACCCGGTCCGGCTGGCCGTACATTGTGCTTGTGACCTTGTTGCTGACCGCCTGTGGGCAGGGTGGCGCGGAATCCGTGCCCGCCGACAGCACCCCCAGGCTTACCCCCATCGCCGCCGTCGAGGTGCGACCCAGGGATCTCTCCCGTGAGTTGTCGCTGGCGGGGGTGGTCATCTCCCGCGGCACCATTCGCCTCGCCAGCCGCACCAGTGGTACCGTCGAGCGGGTGCTGGTGGAGGAGGGTGAGCGGGTGGATGCCGGGGAACTGTTGCTGGCCCTGGACACTCGCGAGCAGCAGGCGGAACTGGCCCGCGCTCAGGCCGAGGTTGAACAGGCGCGCCTGGACTATCAGCGGACACAGGAACTGCGTCGCACCCGAGTGCTGAGCGAAGCCGATTACCAGCGATCCAGGGCCGCCCTGGCCATCAGCGAGGCCAACCTCGCCTTGTGGCAGACCCGGGTGGACTTCGGGGAAGTTCGCGCGCCGCGCGCGGCGATGGTGACCGCCCGCCTGGTGGAGCCCGGGGAGGCGGTCAGCGCCCAGGACACGCTATTGGAACTGGCCGCCATGGATGACCTGGTGATCCGTCTCGGGGTGTCGGAGCTGGATGTGGTGCACCTCGCGGAGGGCCAGTTGGTGCCGGTAGTGCTGGACGCCATGCCCGGTCACGCATTCCCAGGCGAGATACGCCGTATTTTCCCCACCGCGGATACCGCCAGCCGCCTCGTCACGGTGGAGGTGGCGCTGCCCGCCGACGCCACCGATCGGGGTGTGCGGCCTGGCTACCTGGCCCGGGTGCGGATCACCATCGATGCCCGCGGCGATGTCCTGGCGGTGCCAGCCGCCGCCATCGGCGAGGAGGGGGAGGATCGATTCGTCTTCGTCGTGGAAAATGACCGCCTGCGATTTCGTGCCGTGGTCCCCGGCGTCACCCGTGGGCAGTGGACGGAGATCGTCGAGGGCCTCGTTCCCGGCGATGTGGTGCTGGCCACCAATCCCATCGACATGCGCGACGGGTTGGGGGTCAGGGTCGTGGGCTGGCGGGGGTGAACCGTGTTCGGCGAGTTGACGAGGTGCGGTCATGAGCGGCTTTGAACCTCGCGGCGGCCTGGTCAACGCCGCCATCCGCCGCCCGGTGGGCACCCTGGCGCTGGCCTCGGTGGTGTTCGTGCTGGGATTGTTCTTTATCGACCAGTTGCCGATCGACCTGTTGCCGGAGGTGGAGTACCCCCAGATCCGCGTCACGGTGAACTACCCGGGAGTGGCCCCGGAGGTGATGGAGGAGCAGGTCACCCGGGTGCTGGAGCGCAACCTGGCGGCCACCGAGAACCTGGTGCAGATCGACAGCCGCGCCTCCGAGGGGCGCACCAATGTCAACCTGCACTTCGCCTACGGCACCAATCTCGACCTGGCCCTGCAGGACGCCTCCCGTCACCTGGAACTGGCCCGCACCCAGTTGCCCGCCGACATCGAGCCTCCCCGCCTGTACAAGACCGACCCTTCCCAGTCGCCGGTGTGGCAGGCGGGCTTCAGCTCCACGGTGCGCAGCGAGGTGGAGGTCCAGGACTGGGTGGAGTTTCGCCTCACCCCGCAGCTGATCGCCATTCACGGGGTTTCCGGGGTCGAGGCGGCGGGGGGCCTGCAACGGGAAATGGAGGTGATCGTCGATCAGGAGCGGCTGCGCTCCTATGGCCTCACCATGGCGGACCTGGTGGAAACCCTGCGGGCGGAGAATGTCGACATCGCCGCCGGCTGGGTGACCTCCGACACCTTCGATGTCATGGCCAAGACGGACGGCCTGTTCACCTCGGTGGACGATATCGCCAATGTGCTGCTCACGGTGCCCGGCGACGACAGTCGCCGCATTCGCCTCTCGGAGGTTGCCCAGGTAAGGGATGGCCATCGTCCGCAGCGCCTGTTCACCCGTCTCAATGGCCGTCCCGCGGCCCAGGTGTCGGCGTTCAAGTTGCCCCAGGCCAACACCGTTCAGGTGGTGGACGACATCAACGCCACCATGGCGCGGCTGGAGCGTTCCGGCTTCATACCCGCCGATATCGAGTATCAGGTCACCAGCGACACGGCGTTTTTCATTCGCGGCGCCCTGCGCAGCGTGGGGTCCGCCGCGGTACTGGGCGGCGTGCTGGCCATGGTGGTGGTGTTGCTGTTTCTCGGCAGCCTGCGCAAGGCCTTTGTCATCGGCCTGTCCATTCCCATCGCCCTGATGGCCACCTTTTCCCTGATGGGATTCTTTGGCCTGACCCTCAACATCATCACCCTGGGGGGGCTCGCCCTGGGCGTGGGTCTGCTGCTGGACAATGCCATCGTGATGCTGGAGAACATCTACCGCCACCGGGAGCAACTGGGCAAGGGCGCGCGGCAGGCGGCCCACGATGGCGCCAGCGAAGTGTCCTCGGCGGTGATCGCTGGCACCTGCACCAACCTGGCGGCGGTGCTGCCCTTCCTGTTGGTGACCGGGCTCGCCGCGCTGATCTTTCGCGACCTGATTCTCACCCTGTCCTTCGCCATTGTCGCCACCCTGGCGGCGGCCCTCACCCTGGTGCCGATGCTGGTGGCGCTGCTCACCCAGGTGCGGTTCGACAGCGGGCTGGCTTCCAGCGCCCCGATCCGTGGCGTCGACAGGCTGCTGGGCACCCTGCGTCGCCGCTATCGCCGCGGCTTGCCGAAAATCCTGCGCTGGCGGTGGCTGGTGCTGGGTGTGGTGGTGCTGTTGCTGCTGACGGCGGTGCAGGTGGCAAGCCGCCTCGGCAACGAATTTCTGCCGGTGGTGGACGACGGCAACCTGCGGGTGCGGCTGGTGCTGCCGCCGGGCACGCCGCCCCACGAGACCGATGCCGGCGCCCGCATGATCGAGGCGGTGGTCAACGACATGCCCTTCGTGGACACGGTGTTCACCATGGTGGGCGGCCACCTGGGGGGTGGCGTCGTCAACGAGCGACCCGGGACCTCCAATGTGTTCGTGCAGTTGATTCCCGCCAATCAGCGCCCGGACATGCCCGCCGGGCGCTGGGTGGCGGAGGCCCAGGAGCGCTTCAACGCCCTGGATCTACCGGGGGCGCGCATCAGTGTGCGGCCCCCCAGCATCCAGGGCTTGCAGTTCACCACCAGCGGCGACGATTTTTCCATCACCGTGGTGGGGGAGGATCTGCAAACCCTGCAACGGCTCGGCGCCGAGATCAGCGCGCTGTTGCAGGATATTCCCGGCCTCGAGGGGGTCGAGGTGGGGCGACAGGACAGAAGCCCGTTGTTGCGGGTGACCGTGGATCGCCAGCGGGCCGCGGAACTGGGGCTCAAGGTGTCGGAGATCGGCCAGGCGATTCGCTACGGCGTGGACGGCGCCGTGCCCACCCGTTACCTTACCGGCAGCCAGGAATACGCCGTGCGGGTGCGTTTGCCCCGGGACGAGGTGTCCGATCCCGATCAACTGGCCAGGCTACTGCTGTCGCGGGGCAACGGTCATACCGTGATGCTCGGGGATGTGGCCAGTTTCGAGCTGGGGGAAGGCCCCGCCCATATCGAGCGGGAAAACCAGAGCCGCATCGTGCGGGTGGTGGGGGATATCAACACCGCCGTGGCGGATGTGGGCTCCATCATGGCGGCGGTGGAGACGCGCTTGCGGGACTTCGACCTGCCGGAGCAATACAGCCTGATCTACGGCGGCCAGTGGGAAACCATTCAGGAGACCAACCGCGCCCTGGGCACGGTGGTGATACTGGCGGTGTTCCTGGTGTTCGTGGTGCTAGCGGTGCAGTACGAGCGCCTGGCCAATCCCCTGGTGATTCTGTCGGCGGCGCCCCTGGCGCTGATCGGCGTGGTGCTGATGCTGTGGCTCACCACCACGCCGCTGTCGGCGCCAGTGCTTATCGGGGTGATCCTGCTGATCGGCATCGTGGTGAACAACGCCATCCTGCTGGTGGAATACATCGAGATCGGTCGTCGCCGCAAGGGGTTGGGCCTGGCGCGGTCGGTGGTGGCGGCGGGCGGGGTGCGCCTGCGGCCGATCCTGATGACCACGGCCACCACGGTGCTGGGCATGACGCCCCTGGGGTTGGCCCTGGGGCAGGGCGGCGAGATCATGCAACCCCTGGCTCTGACGGTGATCGGCGGGCTGTTGGTGTCCATGTTCCTGACCCTGTGGGTTGTGCCCTGCCTGTACCTGGTGGTGAGCACCTGTGC
>JBJHDJ010000196.1:0-5462 GCA_050486485.1 Porticoccaceae bacterium | reverse complement strand
TGGGCGTTCTCGAAACCGATGTCGCTGCGCTGGGCCAGCAGTTGCAGATTGACCGTGGGATGACGCCCGCCCTGGGCCTGACGCAATCCCGCCTCGGCGGCCTTGACGGCGGAGCGCGCCGCGGACAGCCCCTGATTGGTCTCCAGACCCCGCTGCAGCCAGGGCTCGGGGTCACTGAGATCCCAGTCGACGAGGATTTGTTCGCGCAGATGGGCCAGTGGCTCCACCAGTTCCCGGCCAATCAGCTCGGACAGGGATTCGCGGGCGATATGCACCAGGTTTTCCGCCTGTAGCTCCTCGCTGCGCAGGCGATCGGCACGGGCCTCCACCGCCAGCACATCGGTGATCATCGCCAATTGGCGTTCATACTGGGCGCGCACCTGGCTGAGTTGCTTGTTGGCGGCTTCCAACTCAGCCCTGACAAAACGCAGATTGTCCTCGGCGGCCAGTACCCGGGTATAGCGCTCCACCAGATCGACAGTGACGAGGTTTTCGGTTTCCTCGAAGCGGGCCGCGGCCTCGTCGCTCTCGTGTCGCGCGGCACGAAAGCCTTCCCATTGGGGCTTGTTGTAGAGGCTCTGGGTCACCTGGAAGTGATAGCGTTCACCGTAGTAATAGTCGCGGGTCTCAAGGCCCGTGATGGTTTCGCTATCACGCACGGTGCGCGTTCCCTGGGCCGAGGCGCTGGCCTGGGGCAGCAGGGCGCCGCGCCGGAATCTCTCCCGGGCCTGATAGATGTCGGACTCGGCATCGGCCGCCAGCAAGCGAGGATCGGAACCCAGCGCTTCCTGATAGAGATCCATCAGGTCGGAATGCCTTGCCTGGAGGGTCGCGCTCCACAGGCACGCGGTGATGAGCATTACCGGCAGCAGCGCTGCAATCCATCCACCTGTCGATTCCTTCAGCGAGGTCATGAATCACTCCTCGATCAGCGAGCGGGCAAAGGCATTTCTGGCGGGCTGGACCAGGTACTGGAACAGGGTGCGTTCACCGGTCTTGATCAACACTTCGGCCGGCATGCCGGGCAGCAGGGTCAAGCCCCTGAGGTTCTGCATGCCCTCCTCGGTGACATCCACCTTGGCCTGGAAATAAGGCTCGCCGGTATGCTCGTCGGTGAGACGATCCGCGGAGACCCTGACCACGACACCCTGGGCGGTATGGGTGGTGGTGGTCTTGAAGGCGCTGAAGCGGATATTGGCCTCCGTGCCCACTTCGATACGGTCGATATCCATGGGGGAAACCCTGGCATCCACCTGTAATTCCTGATCCTCGGGAACGATATCCAGCAGCGGCCTGCCAGGCTGAATGACGCCGCCTATGGTATGGGTGCTAAGACCCAGCACAACGCCATCCACGGGCGCGCGGATCACGGTGCGTTCAACCCGGTCCTGGATGGCGGTGATGCGCTCGCTGATATCGAATACCCTGGCCTGGGTCTCGGCGAGATCGTCCACCACTTCGGTCTTGAACCTCTGGTTGAGCTGGAGAATCTCCAGGCGCGCCTCGCCGATGCGCATTTCGCTCTGGGCAATGGCCGCCCGGTGCTCGGCGATCTCCCCCTGGGTGCGGGACAGGCTGCGCTGGATTTCCCGCAAGCGCATCTTGTCGACGAAGCCCTCCGACAGCAGGGCCTCGAGATCCTCGATTTCCTCGCGATAGGAGGTGGTGAGCTCCTCCTTGCTGGCGACCAACGCCTTGAGACCCTGGATCTGCGAGTTGAGTTGTTCGATGCGCTGGTTGAGCACATCGATCTCGCCAAGCCGGGTGTCGCGCCGGGCCTTGAAGATCTGTTCCTCGTTGAGCCGGGCTTCCACGGCACGGAGATCCTCGGTGGGGAGATCCGTGGCGAAGGCGATGCTCTCCAGGTCGTCCCGCTCGGCGATCAACCGGCTTTCCAGGGCGCGGGCCGTGTAGTACTGACCGCGCAACACCCCCAGCTCGGCGCGGGACTGGGTGGCGTCCAGCAGGATCAGGGGCTGGCCCGCCTCCACCAGTTCACCGTCGCTCACCAGGATATCGGCGACGATGCCACCCTCCAGGTGTTGCACCGTCTTGCGATTGCCCTTGACGGTGACCACGCCCTGGGCGTGCACGGCGCTGTCGAGGGGCGCCAGCAGGGCCCAGCCACCGAAAATGCCGAAGGTAACCAGCAAAATGATCAGGCCAATGCGCAGGGGTTTCTGGTCGGAGGTTTCCAGCTCCATGTCCTGCTCTTTCTTGGCGGGAAGATTCGATTGAAACGCAGTCACAAATTAGTCCTTGGTGGTGGTCGGCGGATTGAGATTGACCACCGACGACTGGGGTTTGGCAGACTGTTGCAGCTGAGGCCGGCCGCCGCGCATCTGCTCCAGAATTTTGTCCCTGGGACCGTAGGCGGCTACCTGCCCGTCCGCCAGCACCATGATGTTGTCCACCAGGCCGAGCACGCTGGGCCTGTGGGTAATGAGGATGGTGGTGCAGCCCCGCTCCTTGAGAGCCTGGATGGCCTGGGCCAGCGCCGCCTCCCCCTGGTCATCGAGGTTGGAGTTGGGCTCGTCGAGCACCACCAGCACCGGGTCGCCGTACAGGGCGCGCGCCAGGCCGATGCGCTGGCGCTGGCCGCCGGAAAGCACGCCGCCGCTTTGGCCAATGGGGGTATCGTAGCCCTGGGGAAGCCGCAGGATCATCTCGTGAACCCCGGCCGCCTGTGCCGCCGCCACCACCTTTTCAGCGTCCACTTCGCCAAAGCGGGCAATGTTCTCGCTGACGGTGCCGTCGAACAGTTCGATGTCCTGGGGCAGGTAGCCCAGGTAGGGCCCCAGTTCATCCCGGTTGTAGCTGGTCACCTCGGCCCCGTCGAGGCGAATCTTGCCCCCGAGAGTGGGCCAGATGCCAAGGATACCCCGCGCCAGGGTGGACTTGCCCGCGGCACTGGGTCCGATGATGGCCACCGTTTCTCCTGGATTGATGGTGAACGACACCCCCTTGATGATGGGTGTCTTGCTGGTGGGTGTGCCCACCAGGGCCTGTTCGGCGCTGATCACTCCCCTGGGGGCTGGCAGGGACATGCGCTCCATGTCCGGCGGCACCTGGTCGAGCAGCTTATTGAGCCGCTGATACTGATTGCGGGCGGTGACGAAGCCCTTCCAGGAACCGATCAACAGGTCGATGGGAGCCAGGGCCCGCCCCAGCAGGATGGAGCCGGCGATCATCAACCCCGGCGTGATCTGTTGATTCACCACCAGCAAGGCGCCCGCCCCCAGGGCCAGGGATTGGACCACCAGGCGAAACACCTTGGACGCGGAGGAGTAAATGCCGGCACTGTCGCTGGCAACGCTCTGCCAGTAGAGGGCCTTGCGATTGCGCTCGCGCCAGCGGGCGCGGATGTTGTCCAGCATCCCCATGGATTCAATGACTTCGGAGTTGCGCAGATTGGACATGGCCAGATTGTGGGCGCTCTGCTGCTCCTTGGTGGCCTCCGAGAACTGGGCGGCGGTCATTTTCTCGTTCACCACCGCCAACACCACCAGCACGATGGCGGAGAAAACACCGATCCAGCCAAAGACGGGGTGAAAGAGAAACATCACCGCCAGGTAGAACGGCAACCAGGGCGCGTCGAAGAAGGCAAAAAAGCCATTGCCTGTCATGAACATGCGCACGCCATTGAGATCCTGCAAGGGCTGGGCGTTGGTGACGGCGCCGCCGGAGTACAGGGACTGCTTGTGGCTGATGTCGTAGAGCTTGTCGCCGATCAGGGTATCGATGCGGGAGCTGATGCGCACCAGGATGCGGGAGCGCACCCACTCCAACCCGCCCATGGTGGCCAGCAGGAAAACCATGATCAGGGTGAGCATGGCCAGGGTAGTGGTGTTGCCGCTGGTGACCACCCGGTCGAACACCTGGAGCATGTAGAAGGGCGGCACGAGCATCAGCAGGTTGATGAAACAGCTGAAAATCCCGGCGGCGATAAAGGAACTCTTGCACAGCCCAAGGGCTGCCTGCAAATCATTCTTGTTGATGGTGTTCACCCGTCGTTGTCAAAAATGAATGTATGTGTATAGGTGGCGATACTTTGGGAACCCCTGAAAAACTACTGCGCGACCCGATTCGCACCCTCGCGTGCTCGCCCGCCCCTCGCCTATCACTCTGAAATGTCTCGGGGATTCGCTGCGCGGCTCGGGGCGCCTCGGGCCGCTCGCTACATTTTTCTGAGGTTCCCTTGCTGTCCCACGCAGGTTGGATGGTGGCGAATTCTAGCAAATCAAGGCTGCAAAGTCGCCCGAGAGGTGGTGTGCGGGCCCAGAATGAGACCTGGAACACAGTTTGACCAGCATGGTCAGTGCAGCGGCTCCCCGCCCCCGGCGGATGCCGCCGGGGTCTGCCCGATCCAGGTTGGCCACACATCCATGGGCCACTCCGCGCGGCGGTATTGGACATGAAGAATCTGCAGCAACTGACGAGCCTCCTCGGGCTTGAGGGGCATGGCGGTCACGGCGCCGTCGGGCATGGGGAGTCGCAGCACGATGGCCTCGGGGTTGGTGCGAATGTTGAGGGTTTGCACCAAGACAGGCGCACGGCTGCTGGAGGTGGCGTCCACCGAGGGAATGCGCGGCTTGTTCTGAACAGCCGCCTCCTGGTAGTAGCTCTGCAGCATGGACTTGCCGGCGGGACTGGTTGGCGCCGCCGCCTTGCCCTGCCTCAGGCTGGCATTATTGTCGAAATTCTTATCGAAATAGGCGACCATCGCCTTGATCAATTCCCGGCACAGTCGCTGGGTGAGCCAGAACATGACCGGCTCGCCACCCTTGATCTGGGCGTGCATGGAAATACGATCCTCCGTGGCCACATAGCTCAGGGTGATTTTTTCCAGCAAAAAGGTCTGGGGGTCGGTCATGGCGGATAAATAAAGCCCGTCAGCCCCACACCCGTTATCGGGGGAGGCTGAAGCCATTCACTGAGCGGACTGCGCCGGGAGCTCCTTCTTCAGTTTCTCGGCGTAGCCAACGCGGGCGGTGCGGAAAACCGCCAGGCGGTTCTGGAGATCGTTGATCTCGGCATCGACGAAACGCAGATTGGCGATTTGAGCCTTGGCGGCATCGCTGAGACTGGTCAGGTCGTAATCCACGCCGTCGATGGTGACAATGGGATCTTTGGCTTGTTCAGTGGCCATGGTGATTCCTTTTGGTTGAACGGTTGAAGGGTGACTCGAGGGCGGCCATTCTATACTCCGGCCACAGGTTTCTCAAACGGCATGGCGAGGGAGCGGCTGGTCACGATGGCACTGATTTAGTGCATATCGGACTTCGTAGCCCGGTCGGCATCCCGGGGGAGCGTTTTCGAGACACGCCGTAACCCCCCCTCCGGGGTCCGGCCCGCAATCACAGATTGCGTGCGTTCGGCCGCGCACAAAGCTTCGCTTTGTAAACGCTTGCCTCACCCCTGGGGGCTCGACGGCGCCATCCCTGGCGCCGACGGTCTCGAAA
>JBJHDJ010000195.1:0-5505 GCA_050486485.1 Porticoccaceae bacterium | reverse complement strand
TCGTTGCGCAGCGGCGCCCGGCTACCGTCCAGGGAGGGCAGCAGGGCGCGCAGCAGGCGTTGACTGAGTAGCGGCATGATCAGGATTCCCGGATCACGGGTTCATCGGTGGCCAAAGGATAGCGCCGCCAGCGGCGGTGGTGCCAGGTCCACAACTGAGGCCGCGCCAGAATCTGGCTTTCCATGATGCCGGTCAAGTGGCGCACGGCATCCTCGACGGGGGCCTGCGGATCGAGATCGACAGGCGGCTCCACCCGAAAGGTCCAGCGTGGCTGGTCGCCGAGTGTGGCCACCGGCAACAGCGACGCCCCGGCCTGGCGGGCCAGTTGCACCGGACCCGCGGGCATGTCCATGTCCTTGCCGAGAAAGCGCACCGGCACCCCCCCGGGGAATTTCGTGCCCTGGTCCATGATGATGCACAACACGCGACCGCCGCGCAGCGCCCTCAGCATCCGCCGGTAGGCGCGGGCGCCGTCGTTGGCGGCGATGCCCTCGATGCCGTGCAGGGACAACAGCCGCTGAAAGAACCCCGGCGGAAACTTGTTGGACTCCCGGTACACCACGCTCAGGGGATAGCCGCGGCTGGCCAGCCAGGCCTCCATGATCATGGTGTTGCCCATGTGCTGGGTCAGCACGATCACCGGGCGTCCCGCGTCCAGCTCGGCCCGCAGCCGCTGGTCCTGGTCGACATGACAGTGGCGGTCGAGTTGTCGGTCCTCGAGGGGACGGTCCCCCAGGGCAAGGATTTCCAGGGCGGCGGCGGTGGCGCTGCGATAGGCACGGCGGAGGATGCGCCTCGCTTGCCGGTCGCCGGGCGGCCGGCCCAGCAACGATGCCAGATCCCGGGCGCAGCGGCGGCGTTCGGCGCCCCCCAGCAGATACTGCAAGTCCCCCACCCGGTGACCCACCGCCCCCACGGCGGCGAAGCCACCGAGGCGCCGCGCCACCCTGGCCAGCGTCCTCAGCCCGTGGAACAGACCGCGACGCCAGCGCCGCTTCATGGCGCGCCGTTCAAACCCCATGGCCGCTGTCACGCTCCGGGGCGGCGAATACCGCGTCGCGGTCTTCCGCCCGCAAAACGCCGCCCGCCAGGGTGTACACCTGGTCCGCCAGGTGCGCCAGGGAGCCGCGGTGGGCCACCGCCAGGATGGTGAGCCTGCCCTTGAGGTGGCGGATGGTGTCCAGCACCGCCGCCTCGGAGCGGCTGTCCAGGTTGCTTGTGGCCTCGTCGAGGATCAGCAGGCGCGGACGGTGGATCAAGGCGCGGGCGATGGCCAGCCGCTGGCGTTGGCCGCCGGACAGGCGCCCGGCGCGCTCGCCGATAGTGGTGTGGATCCCCTGGGGCATGTCGCGCACGAAATCCCAGGCATCCGCCGCCTCCAGGGCTGCGCGCACATCATCGTCGCCGAGGGAGGAGTCACCGAGGGTCAGGTTGTGGGCCACGGAGGCCGCCACCAGCAGGGACTCCTGGGGCACATAGCCAATCTGCCGCCGCCAGTGGCGCAGCGCCATGTCGGACAGTGGCACATCGTCCACCAGCACCCGGCCGGCATCCGGCTCGACGAGGCCGCTCACCATGTCCAGCAGGGTGGTCTTGCCGGCGCCGGAGGGCCCGACGATCAGGGTCAACTGGCGGGCGGGGACGGTGAGGGACTGATTGTCGAGAATCACCGGCCCCTCCGGGTGGCGGTAGCTGACCCCCTCGAGGCGCACATGGCGCTCCAGAACCACCTGCCGCTCGCCACCGGCGGACTCGGGATGGGCCTGGGCTTCCTCGATGGCCTCGCGGATGGACCAGTAGGCGCTCTCGTCAATGGCGATATGCTGGTAGGCGCGCTGCGCCTTGGCCAGGTAGTTCACCACCCGCGCCAACAGGAACACCATCAGCACCACCTCCGCCAGCCCCATCTCCAGCACCACCAGGCTGAGGAAGAAGCCGACTCCCACCAGGATGGCCAGCAGGGGTTCCTGGAGGGCGCGAAGGGTCTCCTTGCTGATCACCTGGCGGCGCAGGGATCGCTTGAGTTCGCGGCTGTGATCCAGCAACAGGGCGTCGACATGCTCCTCCCGGGCCATGGCCTTGAGGGGCTTGACCGCGCCGAGTTGGTCGGCCATCAGCGACAGCATGGATTTCAGCAGACCGGTCTGGCGCTGACCGGCGCGCCGCGAGGTGCGTACCAGGACCTGCAACAGCCCCAGCAACAGGGCGCCGGCGATAACCGCGCCAAGGCCGGCGTGCCAGGAAATGGCGAACGCCAGGGCGGTGTAAATGACGGCGTTTAGCACCTGGGCCGCCATCAGGGTGCCCTCCAGAAACCCCCGTGAAGCGCGCTCCGCTTCGGTGGCGACGGCATTGGACAGCCCCCCAACGGACTGCTGCTGGTAGTGACTCCAGCGCGCGCCCATCACTGCGCGGATCAGCGCCATGCGCAAATCGGTGGCGATGTAGGCTACGGTGTAGCCCACTTGGCGGTTGGCCGCCAAGCTCAGTATCGCCTTGAGACCGATCAGCACCGTGGCCAGCGCCAATAGGTTCAGGGTGGTTGGCGGCACCCCCAGCCAACTGGCCGCCTGCAGGGCCAACTGCTCGGGAACCGAGGGTTCGGCGCCGGACTCTCCCGCCGCCAGTGTCAGCATGGACAACAAGGTGGACAAACCCAGGCCATCAAGCAATCCGGCGACAAAAATCGCCGTCACCGCCACGGCGGCGCGCCCCGGGTAGGCCCTAACGAAGGCCGCCAGCATGGACAGCGCACCGCGACGGCGTGCGGAGGTGAGCCGATCCATCGCCTGGCGTCTCATTGCAACACCCGCCGGCGCCAGACCTTCCACGCCAGGCCGATGGCGGACAGGCGCGGGTAGCGCCGCATTCTGTCACTGGCCTCGATGCGCACCCCGCTGTGGCGCTCGATCTTCCACAGCACGTAGTCGATGCCGTTGCTGAAGGTGCCCGCCGCCTTGAGCAGGCGCAGCACATTGAGGGTCTTGCCCCAGGGGCGACGCAGACCCCAGCGCAGCCGGGCATGCCAGCGGGCACGGCGGGTCGGGGAGAAGCGCCAACCGTCCCCCTCGCGGGATACCCAGGGCAGGGCCGGCAGCACCGCGTCGGCGGCGGCCCGGTAGTACCCCGCGTCGGCCCGCACCAGGCGGGCGGCGGTATCCGGTGGCTCGGGACGAAGTTCGCAGCGGTAACTGGCCGCCAGGGCGCCTTGCCAGAAATCCAGGGAGGGGCAATGCCCGGCCACCAGGGGGGCGAATTCGGCGGCGAAGGTGGTCAGCGCCACGGCCCGCGCCCGCACCACCCGTTGGCGGGCTTCTGCATCCGCCACCCAGAGCAGGCCACAGGGCTGGCAGAAGCGGGCGCGAAAATAGGCGTCCAGCCCCCGCGCGCAGCGACGCTCGAAGGCCGCCAGGGAGACGACGGCGTACTTGCAGCGTTGCACCTCGCCCCCGTCAGCCAGTTCCAGGTAGTAGACATTGGGGGGCAACAGGCGGTTGAACAGGCGGGCGAGGGGCCGGTGATGCACGGCGCGGTAGCTGTCCACCAGCACCAGCAGATCCGCCAGCCCCTCGACGCTGGCGCGGCGCCGGCAGGAGCCATAGAACAGCACCGCGCGCACGCCACTGCCGTGGCGGCGGCGAATCTCGTCGGCCAGGGCGGCGATGGCGGCCGGGGCGGATCCGGCCTCGAGATCGTCCGCCAGCAGGGTTTCCAGGGGGGTCATGCGCGCAAAAACTGGATGGTGGGCCCGGCTTCCAGCCACAGTGGCCGGGTGGGGTCGATATCGTACTCCTGGCCGTCCAGGGTGATGGACGGCAGCCCGGTGATGTCGATGCTTTCGGCGCGGCCGCTGAGATAGCCCGAGTCGCTATTGAGCCGGTCGCCAAAGCGCCCCCGCAAGAGTCCGGGGAGATTGCGCCAGAACCCCGGCGCGCCCTCCAGCACCGCGGTGAGTCGCACTGGCCCCGCGCCACGGGGGGCGTAGGGGTTGAACCATCCAGCGTGATCCAGGGTGGTGGCCAGCAGCAGACGCAGCGGCCCCTGGAGGCCGCCAAGGGCCCGGGACTCCAGGGTACAGCGGGGCGCCGGCATATTCAGGCGACCGACCAGTCCCCGGGCCGCCAGCTGGACGAGACGCCCCGCGGTACCCAGCGGGCCGGCGCGGAACAGGCCGGGGCCGGATTCCTGGCGGCGATGGCACTGGCGGATCACCCCATCCACCAGGGCCCCCGCCATGAAGAATCCGTGTTCGTCAAGATGGTCATCCTGGCGCACTCTCAAGGTGCGGCGAGCCACCGTTTCGAAGGCTGCTTCGGGCGACAGCAATGCCCTCTCGAGGCGCTGCGCCAGGGTTCCGCCGACGCCGCCCAGATCAGCCGCGGTCAGGTTTGTGCGACCGCCCCCCAGCACCAGCAGGGGGGGCCTTGGCAGCTGTTCCCCGCGGCGGGCAAGGTGACTGACCACCGCCTGCAGGGTGCCGTCCCCTCCCAGCACCGCCAGCAGCCGCGGCTGGCGGCCGAGAAAGTCGTCCAGCGCGGTGCTGAAGCCCCCCGGACCATCGGCCTCCACCAATTCGGCGCCACAGCGGGTGGCGGCGGCTCGCAACTGCCCGGCAACGGCGCCGCGACTCATGCGGAAACTGCGGGGATTGAGCAGCACACAGGCGGGACCGGTGGCGCACAGAGGCGGCGCGGAGGAGGCAGGCAACTCGTCGAGCACAACACTGGTCACGACTGCGGGATCCCCGGTGTGCGCCAGCGCTCCATGGCGGAACGCTCGGGGGGCGTGGCGGCGGCGCCGCGCCACAGTTCCCCCACGGCGGTGAAAAAACTGCGCCGGCTGGCCTGGCGATAGACCGCGTCCCCAGGCAGCTCGGCCATCAGCCGGCGGTGCGCCCTGCCCAGGTTGTGGTAGGGCAGGCTGGGCACCAGGTGGTGCAGGGCGTGATAGCGCAGCCCCACCGGGAACAGCCAGGTTGTGACCCAAGTCTGGCCGGTGACATTGATGGAATCCCCGATCTGGTCAAGGTGACCCATTTCGCCACCCCGGTTGCCGTAACCGTGGGCCGCCAGGTTGCGCACCCAGTTGAGGGTCAGGGCCCAGGCCAACAGCAGGTAGGCCATGGCCAGATGCGCCAGGGTGATGATGCCCGCCACGGCAAGTCCGGCGAGCAACGCCAGCCAGGCAAAGCACAGCCATTCCATCCGCGACAGGTGCGCTTCCTCATGTGCCGGGAAGCGCCGCCGGTAATGGGGATTGGAGACCGCCGCGGAATAGCGGGTCAGCACCAGTTCCCGCAGCCGGGGGTGAAGCCGGGACAGGGGCCCGAGCAGGCCGAAGCGCGCCACCATCAGCAGGGGCAGCAGGGGCGCCTGCACCAGGTATTTGACTATCTCCCGGCGCGGCGCTGCGGCCAGGGGCAGGTATTCGCCATCCTCGGGGGTGCCGTACAGGCGGGGATTGTGATGGTCCATATGGTTGCGGTAGACGATCCAGGGCATCAGC
>JBJHDJ010000194.1:0-5511 GCA_050486485.1 Porticoccaceae bacterium | reverse complement strand
GCCTCCGATGTCGGCTGGGTGGTTGGACATTCCTATATCGTCTACGGCCCCCTGATCCACGGCTGCGCCACGGTGCTCTACGAAGGCAAGCCGGTGCGCACCCCGGATGCCGGGGCCTTCTGGCGGGTGGCCGCCCAACACCGGGTAAAGGCCTTGTTCGCCGCCCCCACCGCATTCCGCGCCATCCGCAAGGAGGATCCGGAGGCCACCCTGGCCGCCGGCCACGACCTGTCTCGCCTGGCGGCGCTGTTCCTGGCGGGGGAGCGGCTCGACCCGCCCACCTACCGCTGGCTGGCGGACAGGTTCGGGCGCCCGGTGCTGGACCACTGGTGGCAGACGGAAACCGGCTGGGCCATCGCCGCCAACCCCATTGGCCTGGAGCGCCACCCCACCAAGGCGGGTTCCGCGACCCTGCCGGTGCCGGGTTTCGCCATCGAGATTCTCGACGATGACGGCCAGCCCCTGGGGGCCGGTCAGCAGGGCCAGATCTGCGTCCGGCGCCCCCTGCCTCCGGGCTGCCTGTTCACGGTGTGGAACAATCACCCCCGCTTCGAGGTGGGCTACATGGCGCGCTTCCCCGGCTATTATCTGACCGGCGACGGCGGCTACCGGGACGGGGATGGCTATCTGTTCGTGATGGGGCGCACCGACGATGTCATTAATGTGGCGGGGCATCGGCTGTCCACCGGCGAGTTGGAGGAGGTGGTGGCCGCCCACCCGGCGGTGGCGGAGTGCGTGGTGATCGGCATCGCCGACGAGCTGCGCGGCCAGGTGCCGCTGGCTCTGGCGGTGCTCAAGGATCGGGTGGTCATCGAGGAAGCCGAATTGGAGCGGGAAGTCGTGCAACGGGTGCGGGACGAGGTGGGCGCCGTGGCCTGCCTGCGCCAGGTGCTGGTGGTGAGGCGCCTGCCCAAGACCCGCTCCGGCAAGATCCTGCGGGCCATTCTGCGCAAGCTGGCGGACGGCGAATCGTTCGATGTGCCGTCGACCATCGACGATCCCGCTTCCCTCGACGAAATTGGCGAGGAGTTATCCCGCCGCGCCATCGGTGGTGGTAACCGGTAGGGTGGGTTAGCCGCAGGCGTAACCCACCATTCACCCCATCAAGCCGCATGGAACGATGGGTATCGCTGCGCTCAACCCATCCTACGGTGGACCTAACCCTGGCAGGGGTGGCCTGTAGAGTGGGTTAGCCGCGGGCGTAACCCACCATTTCCCCGTCATATCGTGCGGAGTGATGGGTATCGCTGCGCTCAACCCATCCTACCATGCTCCTGATCTCCGGCCACCACCACCCGGTCGCGGCCCTCGGCCTTTGCCCGGTACAGGGCGCTGTCCGCCAGTCGCACCACGGCGTCCCAGTCGTCGCCGTGTTCCGGGAAGGCGGCGATGCCGAAGGACGCGGTCACCGCCGGCAGCGACTGGCCCTGGAACTGCAATTCCAGGCTGGACAGGTTCTGGCGAATGGTCTCCGCTCGCTGGCGCGCCTGTTCCGCGTTGGCGCCGGGGATCAGCAGCAGGAACTCCTCGCCACCGTAGCGGCAGGCAATGTCCTCGCCCCGCACCTGATGACGCACCAGGCCGGCAAACTCCCTCAGTAAGAGATCCCCGGCCTGGTGGCCGTGGGTGTCGTTGAAGCGCTTGAAGTGGTCGATGTCGAGCATGATCACACTGAAGGGACTGTTGTTGCGGCGCGAGCGCAGCATTTCCCGCTCGATACTCTCCTCCAGATAGCGTCGGTTGAAGAGTTGGGTGAGGGGATCGCGGATGCTCTGCTGGTGGAGGGCCTCCCGCAGCACGATACTGGCCAGCGCCGAGGCGGTGTGGGTGGCCAGCAGCTCCGCCAGGCGCTGGGCTTGCGGTATCCCGCCGGCGTCGGCAAAGCGGATGTGGAGCAGGGCGACGATATCGCTCTGGGCCATCATGGGTACGCACAGGCTGGCGTGGGTGCCCGCCTCCAGGTGACCACAGGCCATGTCGGTGGAGGAAATACCGAGGGTATGGGAGCGCCCCAGGCGAAGCCCCCAGCAGTCCTGGGGCTTGATGGGGTCCACAAGACTGTCGCCATCACCCCAGCTTACCGCCAGGGACAGCAGGTTGCGGGAAGCGTGCATCACATAGAGACCGCCGCTGGTGCCGGGAAACAGCAGGGTGAGGAAGTGGCGCAGAACATCGGCGGTTTCCTCGCGGGCCTGGCAGGACTGCAGACTGCTGGTGAGCTGGTTGATGGTGCTGATCTCGTCGGTGTGCCGGCGCAGTTGATCCATCAACTTGCTGTTGACCTTCATTTCCCGGCGCACCGCCGCGAAGGCGCCCGCCAGCAACAGCAGATTCAGCACCAGGCCGGTGGCCATCAGATAGGAGAGCCATTGGCCCTGGAGATCAGCGCTATGCTCGCGCTCCGCCAAGAGGGCGCCTTCAATATCCTGGAGTTCTCTGACAGCGGTGCGGATGGCTTCCATCAGTTGCCTGCCGGAGCCACTGGCGAGAAAGCGGGCCGCCGCCTCGGCGCCCTGCTCGCGGCGGGCGGCCATGAGCGCTTCCATGGCGTCAATGCGCGCCGTCACCAGCTCGGCGAGACGCGCGGCCAGGGCTGCTTCCCGGTCCTCAACGAAGCGCATGCCGGCGAGGGTGGTGAGCTGCGCGTCGAGCTGTCCCAGCAACGACTGGTAATCCTCGGCAAACATCTCGGCGCCACTTGCCGCGTAGGCGCGGTGACTGGATTCGGCCCGGTAGAGGATGGTCGAAAGGGTTTCGATGGCTTGCAGCCGCTCGGCGCTCTCACGGGCCAGGATCCGATTGTCCCGTTCCAGGCCGAGATTGACGGCGATGGCCAGCGCCAGGGCCAGGAACAGCATCGCCGCGGCGGTGAAGAGGATCAGCAGGTTGCGTTGCAGTTTTGCCATGGCGCTGTCACTGAGCTGGCCCATTCAACAGGGCACAAGTATGACAGTCCTGGCCGCTGATTTCCTCCCCGTGGGTTGCCGCCTGTCCCGTGAAACCTGTAGGACATCGCCTGTCGGTGATCATCCATCAGGCTGGTTAGTAAATCAGGAAGCTATCCGCATTGAGCCACAGGTGAGCCGCGACGCTGGCGGCATAACCCACCAGAATCACCGGCGCCCAGCGCAGGTGACCCATGAAGGTGTAATAGCCCCGCGCCTGACCCATCAGCGCCACCCCCGCCGCCGAGCCGATGGACAGCAGGCTGCCCCCCACACCGGCGGTGAGGGTGATCAACAACCAGTGACCGTGGGACATGGTGGGTTCCATGGTCAGCACCGCGAACATCACCGGGATATTGTCCACCACCGCCGACAGCAGGCCGAGCAGGATATTGGCCCCGGTGGCGTCCCAGTTGGTGTACAGGGCGGTGGACATCAGGTGCAGGTAGCCCATGAAGCCGAGGCCGCCGACGCACATTACCACGCCGTAGAAGAACAGCAGGGTGTCCCACTCGGCTCTCGCGACCCGGTTGAAGACATCGAAGGGCACCACGCCGCCGAGGCGCTTCAAGGCCTCCTCGTCGCCGCGCTGCATGGCCAGGGCCTTCTTGCGCTCCAGGGAGCGGGGCAGGGTGCGGCGCAGGTAGTAGCCGAAGAATTGCAGGTAGCCAAGGCCGGTCATCATGCCCAGCACCGGTGGCAGGTGGAGCAGGCTGTGGCAGGCCACGGCGGTGGCCACGGTGAGCAGGAAGAGGGCGAGGATGCGCCGCGCGCCGCGCTTGAGTTCCACTTCCTCGTAGGCGGCATGGGGTTTGCGGCTGGCCACGAAAAAGCTCATGGCGGCGGCGGGAATCAGGTAGTTCACCAGGGACGGCACCACCAGGATAAAGAACTCGTCGAAGCGCACCAGGCCCGCCTGCCACACCATCAGGGTGGTGATGTCGCCAAAGGGACTGAAGGCGCCGCCGGCATTGGCCGCCACCACGATGTTGACGCAGCTCAGGTTGATGAAGCGGGCATCCCCCTCCGCCACCTTCATCACCACGGCGCACATCAGCAGGGCGGTGGTGAGGTTGTCGGCGATGGGGGAAATGACAAAGGACAGCGAACCCGTGATCCAGAACAGGGAGCGATAGCTGAACCCCTTGCGCACCATCCAGGCCCGCAGGGCGTCGAACACGCGGCGCTCCTCCAGGGCGTTGATATAGGTCATCGCCACCAGCAGGAACAGCATCAATTCGCTGAACTCCAGCAGGGTGTGGCGGAAGGCGTCCTCGGCGGCGCCGGGCATGCCCTGGGTGGCGTACTCGATGCCGATCAGCACCCAGATGATGCCGGCGCCCACCAGCACCGGCTTGGACTTGCGCAGGTGCAGTTTTTCCTCCCCCATCACCAGGATGTAGGCGAGGATGAACACCGTCACGGCGATCAGGCCGATACCGCTGTTGGTCAGGTCGATGGGGCCGGTGGCGGCCAGGGCGGGCAGGGGCGTCAGGCACAGGAGGGCAATGGCAACAAGCCCAGGGGCAAACCGCTTCATGGGTTCGAAGTCCTCGGAGACGGGGCAGTGGGGGTGGGTCGGAAAAGCGGCGCAATCATACCAGCAAGGCTCGCTGAATAGCAGGTGTGAATTTGTTCGGGATCAAATTCGTGGCGGATCACACGCCGTGCCATTGGCCCCTGATCAGTGCTTGTGCCGAGGTTCGGGTTGATGGCAGGGTATGCGCTCAGAAGTGCCGTGACAGAGGGAGCATCAAGGGTGAAAAGCGCCGGATACCAACGCATCGTGATTCTCACCGGGGCGGGAATCTCCGCGGAATCCGGCATCCGCACCTTCCGCGCCGCCGATGGCCTGTGGGAGGAACACCGCGTCGAGGATGTGGCCACCCCGCAAGGTTTTGCCGCCAACCCGGGCCTGGTGCACAGGTTCTACAACCAGCGCCGCCACCAGTTGCTTCACGGCGGTGTGCGGCCCAACGCCGCCCATCTGGCCCTGGCGCGGCTGGAGGCCGAGCTGGCCGGGGAGGTGCTGTTGGTGACCCAGAACATCGACGACCTCCACGAGCGGGCCGGTTCCCGCAATCTGATTCACATGCACGGGGAACTGCTCAGGATTCGCTGTTCCCGCACGGGCCGGCTTTTCCCGATCCGTGGCGATGTCGCCGTGGGCGACCCCTGTGAGTGCTGTGGCCGCACCGGAACCCTGCGCCCCAATGTGGTGTGGTTTGGCGAAGTGCCCTTGCAAATGGACGAGATTTACCGGGCGTTGGGGCAGTGCGACCTGTTTATCGCCATCGGCACCTCCGGCCATGTCTACCCGGCGGCCGGTTTTGTCGGCGAGGCGCGAGCCGCTGGGGCGCACACGGTGGAGATCAATCTGGAACCGTCCGCCGTGCACTCGCGCTTTGCCGAGCAGCGGCGGGGCCTGGCGACGCAGCAGGTGCCGGGGCTGGTCGCCGAGTTGCTCGGTTGCCAGGGTGACGGCCAGCGCCGATAATTGTCCGCCCAGTGGTCACCACGGAGCCCACCATGGCCAGTCTCCAGGATCAGTTGCTCAAGGCCGGCG
>JBJHDJ010000193.1:0-5535 GCA_050486485.1 Porticoccaceae bacterium | reverse complement strand
CTCTACAAACCGGTGCCCGGCGAATTCAAGGACTATATCGCCATCCCCAAGGCCAACGGCTACCAGTCCCTGCACACGGTGCTGGTGGGCATGCACGGGGTGCCCATCGAGGTACAGATCCGCACCCTCGACATGGACGCCATGGCCAACTTCGGCATCGCCGCCCACTGGCTGTACAAGTCCGGCGACGACGACGAGCCGGACCACGCCCGCGCCAACCGCTGGGTGAAGGGTCTGCTGGATCTACAGCGCCAGGCGGGCAATTCCCTGGAATTCATCGAGCACGTCAAGGCCGACCTGTTCCCCGACGAAGTGTATGTGTTCACCCCCAAGGGCCAGATCATCGAGCTGCCCAGTGGCGCCACCCCGGTGGACTTCGCCTACGCGGTGCACACCCAGGTGGGCAACAGTTGCGTGGCCTGCCAGGTGAACGGCCAACTGGCCCCCCTGTCCCAGCCCCTGCAGAGCGGCGACAAGGTGAAGATCATCACCACCAAGAATGCCCAGCCCAACCCCGCCTGGCTCAACTTCGTCACCACCGCCAAGGCGCGCAGCGCCATTCGCCACTTTCTCAAGAACCAGCAGCACGATGAATCGGTGGACCTTGGCAAGCGCTTGCTGGACCGCGCCCTGCAGAGCTTCGGGTCCAGCTACAAGCAGATCCGCAAGTCGCAGATCAAGAAGCTGCTCAAGGAAACCGGCGCCCCCACCTTCGAGACCATCCTGCAGCAGATCGGCCTCGGCAGCCGGGTGGCCTACGCGGTGGCCAACCTGCTGGTGCCGGAAGCCAAGCGCAAGCCGGCGGACAGCAGCAAGAGCGTCAACTCGCCGGTGCTGATCGACTCCGCCGAGGGCCTGCTGCTGAGCTATGCCCGCTGCTGCCACCCCATTCCCGGCGACCACATCATGGGCCACATCAGCCCCGGACGCGGCCTGGTGGTACACCTGGAAACCTGCAACAACCTCAACGACATCCGCCTCAACCCGGAAAAGTGCATCCCCCTGAGCTGGTCGCCGTCGGTGGACGGGGAATTCGCCACCGACATCCGGGTGGAAGTGGCCGCCGAACGGGGCATCATCGCCATTCTCGCCTCGCGGGTCACCGAGCAGAACGCCCCCATCGAACAGATCCGCGTCAATGAGCGCGACGCCCACACCAATATCGTCACCCTCACCATCAAGGTGAAGAACCGCATCCACCTGGCCAATATCATGCGCCGCATCCGCACCCTCAAGTCGGTGCAGAAAGTGGCGCGGATCAGGAACTGACCACCCATTTTTCGAGTCCGTCACCATGACCAACAAAGCCGTGATCCACACCGAACACGCCCCCGCCGCCATCGGCACCTATTCCCAGGCCATCAAGGTGGGCGGCACCCTGTACCTGTCGGGACAGATACCCCTCGATCCCGCCACCATGGCCGTGGTGGATGGCGGTATCGAGGCTCAGGTGGAACAGGTGTTCCGCAATCTGTCGGCGGTGTGCGAAGCCGCCGGAGGGTCCCTCGCGGACCTGGTGAAACTGAATATCTTCCTCACCGACCTCGGCCACTTCGCCACCGTCAACGACATCATGGCGCGCCATTTCCAGCAACCCTACCCGGCCCGCGCCGCCATCGGCGTCAGTGCCCTGCCGCGGGACGCCCTGGTGGAAATGGATGGGGTGATGGTACTTTGACGCCCCGCCCATACAACTTCTGAAAGTCGAAAAGCCGTCATCATGCCCTATCGCCGTTTCCTGCCGTACCTGCTGCTCTCCCTGTCGGCCACCCTGCTGGCCATCGCCCCCAGCCACGCCCAGCCGGCCCAGGAGGACAGGCCCGTGTTCGGCTGGGTGGAGTACGCCATCGTCATGCCCGCCGCCGCCAAGGTGAAGGTGAAGCTCGACTCCGGCGCCCTCACTTCCTCCATGGACGCCCGCGACATCGAGATTATCCGCCGCGACGGCAAGCGCTGGGTGCGTTTCGTGCTGCACCTCGAGGACCGGCTGACCAGCGAGGATGTCTACCGGCAAATGGAGCTGCCCCTCAAGCGCATCGTGCGGCTGCGGGGCGCCGGGGGAGAGGACCGCCGCCCGACGGTGGAGATTCCCCTCTGCATCGGCGACAAGGTGTACACCGAGGAGTTCACCCTGCGGGACCGGGACAACATGCTCTACCCTGTGCTTCTGGGCCGCACCACCCTGCAGCAACTGGGTGGCCTGCTGGATGTCAACGCCACCTTCACCAAGCTGCCCAGTTGTCCCCTACCTGACTGACGAGGGCATCGTACCCCTCGCGGTAGCTTGGGTAGAGAAAGCGGTAGCCGCTGGCCAGCAGGCGCTTGTTGCGGCAGCGCCGGTTGCCCCGGGCCGCTCCCGGCGGCGCCCCGCCGGTGACGGTCACCCCCAATCGCCGCGCCAGCCAGAGATGCACCTCGTGCAGGGGGGCCGGCTCGCAGTCGCTGGCCAGGTACAGGGGCCACAGGCCCTGGTCGCTGGCGTGACGGCGGATCAGATGGTGGAGCACGGCGGCGCAATCCTCGCTGTGGATGCGATTGCTCCACTGCACCGGCTGCGCCGGTGCGCACAGGCCGCGGCGCACCTGTTCGATCAGGCGCGTGCGCCCAGGGCCGTAGATGCCGCTGAAGCGCACCACCGTGGCGGGTACCGGCAGGCCGGCGACGACCGCCTCCGCCGCCAGCAACGCGCGTCCGGAAAAACTCCGGGGCTCCGTGATACTGTCCTCGTCCACCCACTCGCCACGACACTGACCGTGGACACTGGTGCTGGACACCCAGATCACCAGCCCGGGGCCGGGGCCCGAGGCGATGGCGCCGGCCAGGGCCCTGGCCCCGCCCACATAGGTGTCCCGGTAGTCCTGCTCGGTAAACGCCCCCGGGGTCAGGGTGACAACCACCACATCGCGCCCCGCCAGGGCCTTGCCCAGCACGCCGGGATCGCGACAATCGCCGCAGAACAGTTCCACGCCGGGCGCGCCCCGCTGTGAACGGCGCAGCGCCGCCACCTGGCAGTTGTCCGCCACCAGGCGCGGCGCCAGGCGGCTCGCCAGATCACCAAATCCCACCAACAAAACTTTCAATCGACTTGCTCCCGGCAATAATTCATGACTATTATTACCTGCTTATAAAACCAGGCAGTGAACCCCCATGACTCTAACGGAACTGCGCTATATCGTCACTCTCGCCCAGGAGCAGCATTTCGGCCAGGCCGCCGAGCGCTGCCATGTCAGCCAACCCACCCTCAGTATCGCGGTCAAGAAACTTGAGCAGGAGCTGGGAGTGGAGCTGTTCGAACGCTCCAAGAACAAGGTAACAGCCACCCCCACCGGAGAGAATGTCATCGCCCAGGCCCAGAAAGTCCTGGAGGAGGCCTCCCGCATCCTGGACATCGCCGCCGCCGGCAAGGATCAGCTCAACAGCCCGCTGCGGGTGGGAGGCATCTTCACCATCGGCCCCTACCTGTTTCCCCAGTTCATTCCCAAGCTCCGTGACCTGGCCCCCAACATGCCCCTGGTGGTGGAGGAAAGCTACACCGCCACCCTGCGCCGCCGCCTGCGCAACGGCGACCTGGATGTGATCATCATCGCCCTGCCCTTCACCGAACCGGATGTGGTGACCCAGCCCCTCTACTCCGAGCCTTTCGTGGTGCTGATGCCGGAAGATCACCCCCTGACCAGGCAGAAAACCATCAAGCCCACCGACCTGGACGATCAAAATATCCTGCTGCTCGGGGAGGGCCACTGTTTTCGCGACCAGGTACTGGAGGCCATGCCCAACCTGGCGCGCCGTCAGGGCCGCGACACCGAGCTGGGCATTCGCACCGACACCGAGGGCAGCTCCCTGGAGACCATGCGCCACATGGTGGCCAGCGGCCTTGGTCTCACCATCCTGCCGCTCACCGCCGTGCTCGGCACCCAGAATCAGTTGCAGCACCTGGTAACCAGGCCCTTCGCCAAGCCGGCGCCGTCGCGCACGGCGGCCCTGGCCTGGCGCGCCAGCTTCCCCCGCCACAAGGCCATAGACGCCCTGCGCACGGCGATTCTGTCCACCAAGCTGCCGGGCATCAAGGAGGCGGAGTGAATGAGATTGGTCTGATGTCTGATGTCTGATGTCTGACGTCTGATGTCTGATGTCTGACGTCTGACGCCAGGAAGCTCGAAGCCAGATGGCGGGAGATGCCATGGAAGGCAACAGGAGACACGCGATGCCGCGACAAGCCCTCGATCAGCTGCCGGTGACCCGCCTGCGGGGTGTCGGCCCGCAGCTGGAGGACAAGCTCGCCAGGCTGAACATTCGCACCGTGCAGGATGTCTTGTTCCACCTGCCCCTGCGCTACCTGGATCGCACCCGCATCACCCCCATCGGGGCCTTGCAACCCCAGGGCGATGTGGTGGTGGAGGGCGTGGTGCTTGCCACCGATATCGCCATGGGCCGGCGCCGCAGCCTGCTGAGCAAGATCCAGGACAACACCGGCACCCTCACCCTGCGTTTTTTCCACTTTTCCGGCGCCCAGCAGGCCAATCTCCGGCCCGGCACGCGGATCCGCTGCTACGGCGAGCCACGCCCCGGCGCCGCCGGCCTGGAAATGGTCCACCCGGAATACCGCCTGGTGGATGCCGCCAATCCCCCACCCCTGGAGGAGGCCCTCACCCCGATCTATCCCGCCACCGAGGGCCTCAGCCAGCAACGGCTGCGCGCCATCGCCGGCCAGGCCCTTGCCCTGCTGGAGGAAGATACCCTGCCGGAACTGATGCCGGCGGAGGTGCTGGCCCGGGACACCGGCTTTCGCCCCGGTGTGAGCCTGGCCGCCGCGCTGCGCTACCTTCACCAGCCACCGCCGCGGGCCTCCCTCGACGCCCTCGCCGCAGGCCGCCACCCCGCCCAGCAACGGCTGGCCTTCGAGGAACTGCTGGCCCACCATCTCAGCCTCCTGCGCCTGCGTCAGCGGGTACAACGGCGGCGAGCACCGCCGTTGCCTGTACCGGAAGAACTGCAACAACGGTTTCTCCAGCAACTCCCCTTTGACCTGACCAATGCCCAACGGCGCGTTTGCGGGGATATCGGCGCCGACCTCGCCCAGCCCCACCCCATGCTGCGCCTGGTGCAGGGGGATGTGGGCTCCGGCAAGACGGTGGTGGCCGCCATGGCCGCCCTGTGCGCGGTGGGCAACGGCTGGCAAGCGGCGCTGATGGCACCCACCGAGATCCTCGCCGAACAGCACCGCATCAGCTTCGAGACCTGGTTGACACCCCTGGGCATTCGCATCGCCTGGCTCACCGGCAAGCTCAAGGGCAAGGCCAGGGACATGCAAATGGCCGCCATCGCCGATGGCAGCGCGCAACTGGTGGTGGGCACCCATGCCCTGTTCCAGGAGGAGGTGCGGTTCCACAGACTGGGGCTGACCATCATCGACGAGCAGCATCGCTTTGGCGTGCACCAGCGCCTCGCCCTGCGTCACAAGGGCAACGACCCGGTGCCCCACCAACTGATCATGACCGCCACCCCCATCCCCCGCACCCTGGCGATGAGCGCCTA
>JBJHDJ010000192.1:0-5557 GCA_050486485.1 Porticoccaceae bacterium | reverse complement strand
GAGGGCAGGAAGCCGCCGGGAAAGATATGGCGCTGGATGAAATCCACGGAGCGGCGGTACTGGTCGTAGAGGTTGTCGGCGATGGTGATGGCCTGCAACACCATCCTGCCCCCGGGTTTGAGCAGACCGCCGCACAGGGCGAAGAATCGGGGGATATTGGCCTCGCCGATGGCCTCGATCATCTCGATGGACACCAGCTTGTCGTAGCGGCCATGGAGATTGCGGAAATCCTCCTTGAGCAGCTCGATACGATCCTCCAGGCCGGCCTCGCGGATTCGCTCCGCCGCCAGTTGGTGCTGGGCATCGGAAATGGTGGTGGTGGTCACCCGACAGCCGTAATGGCGGGCGGCGTGGAGGGCGAAGCCGCCCCAGCCCGCGCCGACTTCCAGCAGATGGTCGCCGGGCTTGAGTTCGAGCTTGCGGCAGATACGGTCGATCTTGGCCACGGAGGCCTCTTCCAGGGTGGCGTCCGGGGTTTCGAACACCCCCGCCGAGTACATCAGGGTGTCGTCCAGAAACAGCCGGAAGAAATCGTTGCCCAGGTCATAATGGGCGTGGATATTGCGCCGGCTGCCCGCCACGGTGTTGCGGTGGCACCAGTGAATGAACCTGTTGGCGGGGGCCATCACCCGTCCCAGGCCGCCATCCATGGCCTCCAGCACCGGGCGGTTGCGCAACAGCAGGCGCACCAGGTCGGTGAGATTGTCGCAGCGCCAGTGGCCCAGCATCCAGGCCTCTCCGGCGCCGATGGAGCCGCCGAAGGCAAGGTCGGGGTAGAACGCCGCGTCGACGATCTCCACCCGCACCGGGTGGGGAAGATCCTCGCAGGGCTTGCCAAAACGCAGGCGTTCGGCGCCTTCCACCACCTCCAACTGGCCGTGACGCAATACCGCCAACTTGGACAGCACCCCGCGCCGCGCCAGGCGCGTCAGCAGGGATGGCCGCGCCTGGCACGGCGGGTGGTTATCCGCGGGCTTGTCCCGAGCCGCGGAGGGTGCCGCCGTATCCGAGGCGACGGCCCTGGAGAGGCTGGGCCTGGAGAGACTGGCCCTGGCAAGGCCTGTCTGGGTGGGTTGCGGTGTGTGGGAAGCAGTCATGGACGATCTCCGGATACTGTCGTGGTGTCACCGTCCCCGCCATGGGTGGGCAATGAACCCGGGTGGGGGTGAAAGGGAACGCCCTTGAGCCACAGGCGCAGGGCCTGCCAGTGAATGGCGGCAACCACCTTGAGGGTGGTGAAGGGCATATGGGCAAAGGCTCGCCACAGTTCGGCACGGCTGAAGGGGCGGCGCTCCAGGTCGAGGCCGGCGCTGAAAAGGGGCTCGCCCCCCCGTTCCACGGCGATCGCCAGGGCCAACTGCTCGCCGGGCACGCCCACCTGCCACAGGTAGCGGGTATCCATCGGCATGAAGGGCGAGACATGGAATCCCTTGCCGTGACCAACCTCGAGCAGCGGCTCGCCACTGGCCGGCGGGGCGGACCCGCGAAAATCCAGCACATAGCAATGGCGTTCCCGCCAGGGCGTGTTGGTGACCTCCGCCACCACGAAGTCGATGGCATCGCCAGCGCGATTGAAGCAGTAGTAGAAGCTCACCGGGTTGAAACGCCAGGCCATGAAGCCAAAGCCGGTGAGCAGATGAATGGGGCCCTGCGGTTCCACACCTGCCCGCGTGGCGATCAGGCGCCGCACCGCGACAGCCAGGGGTTCATGCTCCGCCCCCAGGTGATCACCGCGGCGAAAACGCAGGGGCGAAAACCACTTGCCCAACAGCCAGGGGAAGCGCGCCAGATCCCCGTCCAGGGCAGCCAGGTCCAGGTACAGCATGGCCACCCGGTAGCGGAAGCTGTGGAGGCGGGGCCGCAGGCGCGTGTGATCAACTCGCCCGACGAAAAGGCAGGTGGCCAATGCTCTCCTCCCAGGCTTTGAAATGCTCGAGGGCGTTAAGGGCGCTCGCGACGCCATCCTCGTGGAAACCGTTGCGCCAGTAGGCGCCACAGAAGAAGCTGCGCCGCAGGCCGTTGAGCTCGAACTGGCGCGCCTGGGCCGCCACGCCGGCGCGGGTGAACAACGGATGCTCGTAGGTCATTTCCGCCAGCACCTTGTCATCGGGCACGGCGGCATCGTTGTTGAGGGTGACGCACAGGTGTTCCGGACAATCCAGGGACTGCAAACGATTCATGTAATAGGTCAGGCTTGCCTTGCCGCCCTTGCCAGGGAGCCGGGAGGCCGGTAGCCGGTAGTTCCAACTGGCCCAGGCGCGCGGGCGATCGGGCAGCAAATTGCTGCCGGTGTGCAGCAGGGCACTGTTTTTCTGGTAGGGAATGGCGCCGAGAACCTGTTGCTCCAGGGTCGAGGCGTCATCCAGCATCGCCAGGGCCTGGTCGCTGTGGCAGGCGAGAAACACCGCCTCATAACTGTCCGACAGACCATTGGCCAGCACCTCGACCCGGTCGGCGTGACGGCGCACCGAGGTCACTGGGCAGGACAGGCGCACCCGGTCCCGGTAACGGCGCAGCATCGCATCCACATAGGTTCGCGAACCTCCTTCCACCACGAACCATTGGGGGCGGTCATTGAGGGTGAGCAGGCCGTGATTGTGAAAAAACCGCACGAAGAAGGCCGCGGGGAAATCCAGCATCTGCTCCAGGTCCGTGGACCAGATAGCCGCGCCCATGGGCAGGATATAGCGGTGCACAAAACCTTCGCCATAGCCTTCGTCCCGCAGGTACTCCCCGAGGGTGAGGCTGGTGTCTTCCAACAGTAGCAGTTCCCGGGCTCGGCGGTTGAAGCGCAGGATATCCGCCAGCAGGCGATGGAAGGACGGGTTGAGCAGGTTGCGGCGCTGGGCAAACAGGGTGTTGAGACTGCTGCCGCAATACTCGAAGCCGGTGGCCTCGCAGTGCACGCTGAAGCTCATTTCCGTTTTGCGCCGCTGCACACCCAGTTCGTCCAGAAGGCGGATGAAATTCGGGTAGGTTCTGTCGTTGAAGACGATAAATCCGGAGTCCACCGACACAGGCCGACCGGCAATCTGCAGGCGGTGGGTGTGGGTGTGGCCACCCACATAATCGCCGGCTTCGTAGACGGTGATGTCGTGGTGCGGGGCAAGGTGCCAGGCCACGACATTACCGGCGATGCCGGTGCCGATGATGGCGATTTTCATGGGGTGGCCTCCCCCTGGGAATCATCGGCGGAGGCACGGCTTGCCAACAGCGCGGTATCAAGGGCGCCATCACTCAGGCGATAGCTGAGGGTACGGCCGTTGTCCAGGACGGAGCGCAACCCCAGCCAGCGGTCATCGTCGTCGTACCACAGGTAAACATCCGCCTCGGGGTTGCGCAGCACGAAGGCCCTGGCCTCCCGATCACCCTCCCAGGGCAGCGCCTCGCGGTCCAGGGGCGCCAGGGAAACCTCCGCCACCTCCCCGGTCTGGCTGTTCACCAGTCGATCGCTGGCGGCCAGCAGCTCCCTGTCCCAGTAGGCGAAGGTCCGGGGGCAGTCGCTGTCGACGGACAGGGCGCCGTCCAGGGTCTCCAGCACCATGCCATCGTCGCCCCGCTGTCCCGCCACTTGGAAGTCTTCGCCATTGGCGTCGGTGTGGGCATCGATGGCGAACAGGCAGCCGTCGCGCCACAGCTCCTCCGAGCGATGGCGATAGCGGTAGGCGTTGATGAACAGGATGCGCACATCGTAGCTGGCCTCGCTCAGCAGACGATAACCATCCTCCAGGGGCGTGAAGGAAAATCTGTGGGTGCCAATTTCACGGCTGTCCAGGTACACGGCAAACTCCAGGAATTCATCCGGCGCGGCGTCGGCCTGTTGGTCCGCGGCCAGGATCCCGCCGGCCGATAGGCTCAATACGGCCCCCAACAACAGGGTCGGCAGCGGCGCGCTTGCGGTGACATGTGCCATGGGATTCCTCCGGCGGGGTCAGTTGGCTGGATCGATGTCAGGACGGGGCCGTCCGGGAACAAAGGCGGGGGTGCGCTGGATATAGCGGGCATACTCCGGGCGCCGCTCGCCGATATCGCTCTCCAGCAAGGCAACGCCGGAGACCTTGAGCAGCAACACCGTCATCAGCAGCGGGGACACTAGGGCCCACCAGTGCCCGGCGGCCAATGCCACCAGTGTCAGGCCCCACCACACCAGGCAGTCACCGAAATAGTTGGGGTGCCGGCTGTAGCGCCACAAGCCCCTGTCCATCACCTTGCCGGCGTTGTCGGGATCGGCCTTGAAGCGGGACAACTGCCAGTCCGCCAGCGCTTCCATCAGCAGGCCGGCGAGGGCCAGGGCCAGTCCCAGCACCGCCACCGGACCCAGGCCAATATCGGCGCGCAGGGCCGCGAATATCACCAGGCTGGCCACCCAGGCCAGCACCCCCTGCAGGAGGAAAACCAGGAACAGACTCTTCCACCAGAAACCGGGGGAGTACCGCTCCCGCAGCGCCTGGTAGCGGCGATCCTCGCCGTGTCCGAGGTTGCGCCAGGCCAAGTGGGTGTGGAGGCGCAAGCCCCAGGCCATCACCAGCGCCAGCACCAGCCATTGCAGGGCGCCGGCGGCGGAAGGCAGGAACCAGATCCAGGCCGCCAAGACGAACATCAGGGGCCAGGCGAGATCCACCAGGCTGGCGTCATGGCGGGCCACGCTGAGCAGCCACAGGGCCACCATCAGACAGAGGTTGGCCAGCAAGGGAGTCGCCAGGTCATTCATCCGCGCACCTCACCCGCCACCACCGAGACTGTTGTCCTGTCTCCCGGCAGGACGGCGACGCGGCGCCACCGGGGCGCGGCCCACAGCAGCAGGGGCGTGAACAGCAGCCAGGCCAGCCCCAGTACCCCCAGGGTCAGCCAACCTTCCACCAGGGTGATGGCGCCAAGCTTTTCCCCGGCAAAAAAAGCCAGGGGGCCACCGACCGCGCCACACAGCGCCGCCAGCCGGTGACGCCCCTGGAGCCAGGCCAGGGAAACATTGAGGGTGGAGGCGAAATTCATCCACAGCACCGCCATCCACAGGGGCGCCATCCAGCCGAACAGGTGGGGACCCGCCCCGGGGTTGAACCGCACCAGGCCGGCGCCGTGAAGCAGGGACTCCCACAGCCAACCCACAAAGCCCACCGCCAACAGCAGGCTGCCCTCCCGCCAGGGAAGGGAATCCAACCGCAGGTTCACCGCCAGCAGCGCCAGGGCGACAGCCGCGCCCAGCCAGGGATATCCCTGGGCCGCCCCCAGCACCAGCGCGAACCAGCCAACCTGAAATTGGAAAAAATTCCACAGCTTCAAGGCGCTGGGCAGCCGCCAACCCTTTGCCAGAGGTTCCCTGGGGAACCTCTGAAAAATGTCGCGAGCGGCCCGAGGCGCCCCGAGCCGCGCAGCGAATCCCCGAGACATATCAGAGAGATAGGCGAGGGGTGAGCGAGCACGCGAGGGCGCGGATCGGGTCGCGCAGTAGTTTTTCAGAGGTTCCTTAGTCATGGGACGCACCCCTATTGCCCAAGGGCCGCTTTTTTTCGAACAAATAGTGGGACACAAACCATTCCTTTCCGCCGTGGGTGCGAAA
>JBJHDJ010000191.1:0-5560 GCA_050486485.1 Porticoccaceae bacterium | reverse complement strand
GGCTGGCAACATGCTCGACCCCACCCGCGGCATCGAGGAGCAGTTCAGCGCCGTCGCCACCCGGGTGGTGGACCTTGAAACCGGTGAGTTCACCGACGCGGTGGACCCGGATACCTATGACCCCCGCCGTGCCGCCAGGGACCCTCAATTGTCCACGCGCCTCGCCAGGGATCAGGATGTGGCGGGCATCAACCGCCGCGAGCGCTACGCCCTCGTCTACCTGGTGCAGGACGAACAGGGTGGCATCGAGAAGCTGATCCTGCCGGTGCGAGGCTACGGCCTGTGGTCCACCATGCACGGCTTCCTGGCCCTTGAGTCCGACCTCAACACCATTGCCGGCATCAGCTTCTACGAGCACGGTGAAACCCCGGGGCTCGGCGGCGAAATCGACAACCCGCGCTGGCAGGCCAACTGGGAAGGCAAGCGCCTTTTCGGGGAGGGGGACCCTCTCTCTCCCGCCCTGACCGTCGTCAAGGGGGATGTGGATCCCGACAGGGAAGACGCCGTGCATCGGGTCGACGGCCTGTCCGGCGCCACGCTCACCGCACGGGGCGTCGACAAAATGATACAGTTCTGGTTGGGCGCCGATTTCGGTTACGCCCGCTTCCTGTCCAACCTGCGTTCCGGGGAGGCATGATCCATGGCCACCGCAAAAACCAAGGACCTGTTGGTCACACCCATTTTCAAGAACAACCCCATCGCCCTGCAGATTCTCGGTATCTGCTCGGCTCTGGCGGTCACCACCACCTTGCCGGTGGCACTGGTGATGTGCGTGGCGCTGACCACCGTGTGCGCCCTGTCCACCTTCTTCGTGTCGCTGATTCGCCATCACATGCCCAGCAGCATCCGCATCATCGTGCAGATGACCATCATCGCTTCACTGGTTATCGTCGCGGACCAGGTGATCAAGGCGGTGGCCTACGACATCAGCCGTCAGCTCTCGGTGTTCGTCGGGCTGATCATCACCAACTGCATCGTGCTGGGGCGCTGCGAGGCGTTCGCCATGAAAAACCCACCCATCCCCAGCTTCCTGGATGGCCTGGGCAACGGCATAGGCTACAGCTTCATCCTCATCGTGGTGGCCACCATCCGTGAGCTGTTCGGCTTCGGCAGCCTGATGGGGGTGCCGATCCTGCCCCTGGTCAGCGAAGGCGGTTGGTATGTGCCCAACGGGCTGATGCTGCTGCCCCCCAGCGCCTTCTTCATCATTGGTGGCATCATCTGGGTGCTGCGCACCCGGGACAAGAAGCAGCTTGAAGAGCCCGAGTTCAAGATTGCCCCCAATTCCGGCATCCGGGAGGTGGCGTGATGGAATACTATCTGGGACTTCTGGTCCGCGCCATTTTCGTCGAGAACATGGCGTTGGCGTTCTTCCTCGGCATGTGTACCTTCCTGGCCATTTCCAAGAAGATTCCCGCGGCGGTGGGACTCGGTGTGGCGGTGGTGGTGGTGCTCACCATCACCACGCCAGTCAACAACCTGATACTCCACTATCTGCTGGCGGAGGGCGCCCTGTCCTGGACTGGCATAGCCGCCCTGGAAAGTGTCGATCTCAGCTTCCTGGGGCTGCTCAGCTATATCGGCGTGATCGCCGCCATCGTGCAGATCCTGGAGATGTTTCTCGACAAGTTCGTGCCGGCTCTGTACAACGCCCTGGGGGTGTTCCTGCCCCTCATCACGGTGAACTGCGCCATTCTCGGCGCCTCCCTGTTCATGGTGGAGCGCAACTACAACCTGGCCGAAAGCACCGTTTTCGGCTTCGGCTCCGGTCTCGGTTTCGCCCTCGCGGTGATCGCCCTGGCGGGTATCCGCGAGAAGCTCAAGTACAGCGATGTGCCAGCCGGTCTGCAGGGCCTCGGCATCACCTTCATCACCGTGGGTCTCATGTCCCTTGGCTTCATGTCTTTTGGCGGCATCAGCCTCTAACCCGGCGCAATGGAGTAAACAAGGCTTATGAATCTGGAAATCGTACTCGGCGTCGTCATGTTCACCGCGGTGGTGCTCGCCCTGGTGGCGGTGATCCTCGCCGCCCGTTCCAAGCTGGTGTCCTCCGGCCATGTGACCATCGACATCAACGGCGAGAAAACCATCGATGTGCCGGCCGGTGGCAAGCTGCTTCAAGTGCTCTCCAACGAGGGTGTTTTCCTCGCCTCCGCCTGTGGTGGCGGTGGCACCTGCGCGCAGTGCAAGTGCATCGTCGAGGAGGGCGGTGGCGCCATGTTGGCCACCGAGGCCACCCACTTCACCCGCCGCGAAGAGAAGGAGGGCTGGCGCCTGTCCTGCCAAGTGGCGGTTAAGCAGAACATGAGGATCCATGTCCCCGAGGATGTTTTCGGTGTCAAGCAGTGGGAGTGCACCGTGGAGTCCAATCCCAATGTGGCCACCTTCATCAAGGAGCTCACCCTGCGTCTGCCGGAGGGTGAGAATGTGGATTTCCGCGCCGGCGGCTATGTGCAGCTGGAAGCGCCACCCCACCATGTGCGCTTCAAGGACTTCGATATCGAGGAGGAGTACCGCGGCGACTGGGAGAAGTTTGGTTTCTTCAACCTGGAATCGAAAGTCACCGAGCCGGTGATCCGTGCCTACTCCATGGCCAATTACCCGGAAGAGCGTGGTCTCGTCAAGTTCAATATCCGCATCGCCACCCCGCCGCCAGGCAGCAAGGGGATTCCCCCCGGGCTGATGTCTTCCTATGTATTCGGTCTCAAGCCAGGAGACAAGATCACCGTGTACGGGCCCTTTGGCGAGTTCTTCGCCAAGGATACCGACGCGGAGATGGTCTTTATTGGTGGTGGCGCCGGCATGGCCCCGATGCGCTCCCATATCTTTGACCAGCTCAAGCGCCTCAATTCCAAGCGCAAGATTTCCTTTTGGTACGGCGCCCGCAGCCTGCGGGAGTGCTTCTACACCGAGGAATACGACCAGCTGGCGGCGGAGAACGACAATTTCAAATGGCACCTGGCGCTGTCCGATCCGCTGCCGGAGGACAACTGGGAAGGCCTTACCGGCTTTATCCACAATGTGTTGTACGAGGAATACCTCAAGGACCATCCCGCGCCGGAGGATTGCGAGTTCTACATGTGCGGTCCGCCCATGATGAACGCCGCCTGCATCAAGATGCTTCACGACCTCGGCGTGGAGGATGACAATATCCTGCTGGATGATTTCGGTGGCTGACGGAGTGCCGAAATCCATGACAAGAACGGGGCGTATCGCCTCGTTTTTGTTTGTCGCCGTCACGTTGTTCGCCATCGTTGGCTGTGACCGCGGGCCGGAGATCCATCGCTTCAGCGGCGCCACCATGGGCACCACCTACAATGTAACCCTGGTGACGGAAAGTGCCGGGCTGCCCGACGACCTTGGTGATGGCGTCTTCGCCGCTGTCGACGGGGTGGACCGCGCCATGTCCACATACCGGGACGACTCCGAGCTGATGCGGCTCAACCGCGCCCCACCCGGGGAAGCCTTTTCACTCTCCGAGGCCATGGCCGAGGTGCTCGCCGTCTCCGACAGGATCTACCGGGACAGCGGCGGCGCCTTCGATCCCACCGTCGCCCCACTGGTGGACCTGTGGGGCTTTGGCCCCCCGGGACCCCGGGACGAGCCGCCCGCGCCCGGCGACATCGAGGCTCTGCTGCCCAGGGTCGGTTTTGACAAGCTGTCCCTGGATGTGGCGGCGGGCACAGCCATCCGTCTGGAGGATATCCAACTGGACCTGTCCGGTGTGGCGAAGGGCTATGGCGCCGACAAGGTGGCCGATTATCTGAAAAGCCGCGGCTACACCGACTTCCTTGTGGAAGTGGGCGGCGAAATGGTGCTGTCCGGCAACAATGCCATGGGCGAGCCCTGGCGTATTGCCATCGAGGCTCCGGATCCACTGGGTCGCGCCGTGCAGCGCATCGTGGGGCTCAGCGATGTGGCCATCGCCACCTCCGGCGACTATCGCAACTATTTCGAGCGGGATGGGCAACGTTTCTCCCACACCATCGACCCGCGCAGCGGCTATCCCATCAGCCACCGTTTGGCCTCTGTCACGGTATTGGCGCCGACCGCCGCCGAGGCCGATGCCCTGGCCACCGTATTCATGGTGCTCGGCGACCGCCATGCCCTCGATTATGCCGAGCAGCGACGTATTCCGGTATTCTTGATTGTCAAAGAGGAGGACGGTTTCCGGGAAGAAGTGTCCTCGGCGTTCAGACCCTACCTCGATGGGTCCAATTCTGGAGAGTCTGGTGATTGAATTTATCAGTGTGCTGGTGGTGCTGTTGCTGATCATGGCGGTGATGTCGGTGGGCGTGCTGATGGGGCGCCAACCCATCAAGGGATCGTGCGGCGGCATCGGCGCCGCTCTTGGCGAGGATGAATATGTGTGCGACATCTGTGGCGATGATCCCGCCAAGTGCGAGGAAATCTCCGGCCAGGATGCCTCGAAACTTGCCTACGATGCCGCGGCGGACAAGCAAGGGTAACGGAGTACAAATGCCTGTGTACAAATACCTTTACCGCTTGCGGGTGGCTCTATATAATCGCGACCGTTTTTACTAGTGGAGATCAACGGGTGCATACCTGTTCCAGTGACAGCAACCTGAGCGAGAGTTGCAGGCGTCCGCCGACGCCAAACACCAACTCCAAAGACAGCACCTGACGAGATAGCCTTAGTTCTCCAGCCGCTATCTCGCCAGACGAGAGAGCGGCGTTCCCCGCGCGGGCCAATGGCCGGCGTCACAACCCCTTCCTTGCCAGTCGGCCTCAGGCCAACTGTACCTGACAAGCGCTTCCATGGCCTGGCGCCCTGCCGTCCGTGGATAAGCCCTGATGCCCCGCGGTTTCCCCGGCGTTGTCGACCATGCTGTCAAGGAGCCAGTCATGAACAGAGAAGATCTGATCTTCACCCTGAACACCCTGCTGCGCAGTATGGACAGGTCCGCCGCGCGGTTGATGCTCAAGCGGGTGACCATGGCCGACCTGGGACATGTCCTGGCCGATTTCGACCTCGACCAGGTGGCCAATATCTTGTTGCTGCTGCCGGTGGACGAGCAGCCTGAACTCTACTCGCATCTCTCCCCCGAGCTACAGGACGCCCTGCTCGACAAGCTGCCCCGGGCGATCATGGTGTCCCTGTTCGAAAACATGCCGGCGGATGACCGTGCCGACATCTTCAAGCGCATGGATAACGATGCTCGGGAAAAATTGCTGCCGGCGCTGGCGAAAGTGGAGCGGGACGATATTCTCAAGCTGGCGTCCTTCCCGGAGGGGACGGTGGGCTCCGTGACCACCTCCGATTACGCCACCGTGCAGGCGGAAATGACCGTTGCCGAGGCCCTGCAGGAACTGCGCAGCGCGGCACCCGACAAGGAGACCATCTACGATATCTTCGTGTTGAACCCGCAACGCCAGTTGCTAGGACATTTGACCCTGCACCAACTGGTGCTAGCGCCGCCATTCGCCAGGGTGGGTGATCTGATGCGTCGCGAGGTCGTGTTCGCCCGGGCGGAGTGGCCCAGGGAGGAGGCCGCCAAGCTGATCGCGCACCACGACCTGTTCTCGCTGCCGGTGATCA
>JBJHDJ010000190.1:0-5562 GCA_050486485.1 Porticoccaceae bacterium | reverse complement strand
AGCTCGTTTATGGAGAGCTCGTTTATGGAAAGCTCCTTGATTACGGGGCTCATGGAAACCTCCACTTGAAGATAATCAACCACCTTCGGAAGCATACTCCAAAGGTGACAAGAAAGTCATTTCTCCGATTTTCCCTGCGACTCGGCGCGGGTTGCCTGAGCGGCTTCCGCCAGCTCCCGATACAGGCGGTCAAGCTTCTCCACTTGTCCAGCCAACCCCTCCAGTCGGCCACTGTTGTCTATCACATCATCCGCCCGCGCCAGGCGTTCGGCGCGGGGCATCTGGCTGGCCATGATGGCGCGGATTTGTTCCTCGCTGTTGCCGTCCCGGGCCATGGCCCGCTCCACTTGGAGGGACTCCGGCACATCCACCACCAGGACACGGTCGGCCCGCTGGTGCTGGCTGGTTTCCAGCAGCAGGGGGGATTCCAGTATCACATAGGGGCCGGGGGCGGATGCCAGTTGATCCCGGATCCATTCGCCGATCAAGGGATGCAACAACCCTTCCAGCCATCGCTTGGCCTCGGAGTCGGAAAAGATCCGCTGGCGCAGGGCCGCGCGGTCGAGTTGTCCGTCCGGCAACAGGATGTCGGGGCCAAAGTGTTGGGCGATCTCCGCCAGGGCCGGCATGCCCGGTTCAACCACCCTGCGGGAAGCGATATCCGCGTTCACCACGGTAATGCCGAGTTTCTCGAAACAGGCGGCCACGGCGGACTTGCCGCTGCCGATTCCTCCTGTTAGGCCGATGGTGTACATGAGTGGTTAGTTGTCAGTTGTCAGTTGGCAGTTGGCAGTTGGCAGTTGTCAGTTGCAGTTGTCAGTTTTCAGTTGGCAGTTGGCAGTTGGCAGTTGGTAGTTTTAAGTTGTCAGTTGACGGTGATGAGTGGCACTCAAATAAGCGCTTGAGCGCGGTTTTCCCCCTCTCCCGCTGGCGGGAGAGGGCAGGGGAGAGGGGGGCGTCAGCCATCAAGGGGTTGCGCCGCTTTCCCCTCATCCTGGCCTTCTCCCCACAGGGGAGAAGGAATGCACATTTCAAGCTCATGCCTAGGGGTGATCAGAATGTGCCCAAATAGCGGGCGAGGATTTCATCGCCCCACATCAGGGCGACCCAGCCGGCGATGGCCAGGTAGGGGCCGAAGGCCATGGGAATGTGGCGGTCGCGGCCGAGGAGGGCGATGGCGCCAATGCCGATAATGGCGCCCACCACGGAAGACATCAGTAGTATCAGCGGCAACATCTGCCAGCCCAGCCAGGCGCCGAGGGCGGCCAGCAGCTTGAAATCCCCGTAACCCATGCCTTCCTTGCCGGTCAGCAGCTTGAAGGCCCAGTACACCAGCCACAGCACCAGATAGCCGGCGGCGCCGCCGATCACCGCGCTGGCGAGATCGGTGAACAGCCCCTGGGTATTGGCCAGCAGGCCAAGCCACAGCAGGGGCAGGGTGATCACATCGGGCAGCAGTTTGTGGTGAAAGTCGATGCCTGTCAGAACCACCAGCGCCAGGGTGAATATCACCGCCAGCGCAGCCAGGGGGGTGATGCCAAATTTGGCGACAACCGCCACCGCGAGCAAGCCGGTTGCCAGCTCCACCAGGGGGTATTGCGCGGAAATCGGCGCCGAGCAGTGGGCGCACTTGCCCCGCAGGGCGATATAGCTCACCACCGGGATATTGTGCCAGGGCTTCAGGGGCTGCTGGCACTTGGGGCAATGGGAAGCGGGAAACACCAGGTTGGGCGGTTTGGCATCCTCCGGCGCCATGCCAAGAAAATCCAGTGACTCGCGTCGCCACAGGGATTGCATCTGCAATGGCAGCCGGTAAATCACCACATTGAGAAAACTGCCCACCACCAGGCCCACCAGAAAAATGGCCAGGTGCAGGAGGTAGGTTTCGGGGCTGGGCAAAGTCGATGTCCTTGAGGGTTGGGTTCTTGATGGTGTGTGGCTTGTTGTGAATCCGTTTGCGCCGTTTTGGTTGCGTCGGGTCCTGGTGCGGCCTGATGGTGAGCTTTGGTGGGTTACGCCTTCGGCCAGCCCACCCTACGGGTTCAACCATGCTCTGGCATGGCCTCTGGTAGGATGGGTTGAGCGTAGCGATACCCATCATCCCGTCCTCTGTCGCCGTGCAAGGTGATGGGTATGGCTACGCTCAACCCACCCTACGCCGCAACGGGGCATTACCCAATCACCTGGCCGAGCTGGAAGATGGGGAGGTACATGGCGATCAACAGACCGCCGACAAGCACCCCGAGCACGGCCATGATCATCGGTTCCAGCAGGGTGGTGAGGTTGTCCACCTGGTTGTCCACCGATTCCTCGAAATGCACGGCGGCCTTTTCCATCATCTCGTCCAGGGCGCCAGATTCCTCGCCGATGGAGGTGAGCTGCAACACCATCACCGGAAACAACCCCGTGGCGCGCATGGCGCTGTTCAGTTGCAGACCGGTGGAGACATCGTCACGGATGCGCAGGGTGGCGTCCCGGAACACCGCGTTGCCGGAGGAGCCCGCCACTGAGTTGAGGGCCTCGATCAACGGTACCCCGGCGGCAAAGGTGGTGGACAGGGTGCGGGTAAAGCGCGACACGGAGGACTCGTAGACGATATTGCCGATAATGGGAATCTTGAGGGTTACCTTGTCGACAAAATCGGAGAATTTAGGAGAGCGCAGCCGGGCCTCACGAAAGGCGACAAGAGTGGCGATGACCGTGACCAGAAAAAACAGCCACCAATTCTGCATGAATTCCGAAATATTCATCACGAACTGGGTAAAGGCCGGCAAGTCGGCGCCAAAGCTGGTGAAGGTATTGGCGAATACCGGCACCACCCGCACCAGTAGAATGCCGGTGACAATCACCGCCACCACAATGACGGCGGCGGGATAGGTGAGGGCTTTCTTGACCTTTTTCTTGATGCGCTCGCCCTTTTCCTTGTAGGTGGCCACCCTGTCCAGCATGGTTTCCAGGGAGCCGGACTGCTCGCCGGCCTCGATCAGGCTGCAAAACAGGTCGTCGAAGTGGCGGGGATGCTTGCGCAGCGCCGCGGCGAAGCCTCCGCCGGCGGACACATCCTCGTGCAACTGGTTGACCATCTCGCGCATTTTTTCGTTGTCCAGACCCTCGGCGACAATCTCGAAGCTCTGTACCAGGGGCACGCCGGCCTTCATCATGGTGGCCATCTGGCGGGTAAAGTTGGCGATATCCTCGGGCTTGATGGGCTTGGTGTTCTTGAACAGGGGCTTGGGTTTTTTCTTGACCGAGCTGGTCATCACCCCCTGCTTGCGCAACTGGGCCTTGACGATGGTGGCGTTGGTGCCGGCCATCTCCCCCTGAACCGGTTTGCCGTCCTTGTTCTTGCCCTTGTAGAGATAGAGTCCGGGTTGTGCCGTTGCCATGGTTGTCTATCCTGATATGTTTCTGTTTACCATTCCGTAGGGTGGGCTGGCCGCAGGCGTAACCCACCACAGGAGCCCGGCCCTCGCCAGCGCGTAGGGTGGGTTAGCCGCAGGCGTAACCCACCAGGAGCCCGGCTCTCGCCAAATGATGGCTCTCGCCAGATGATGCGTATCGCTACGCTCAACCCATCCTACAGCCCCACATCAATCCTTGGTGACCCGGTTGGCCTCCTCCAGGCTGATGGTGCCGCTGGCCACCTTGCGCAGGGCGGAATGCCGCAGGGTTCTGAACCCTTCTTCCCGGGCCTTCTCCCCGATTTGCAGGGAATTTCCACCCTCCATGATCAGCCGCGAAATGGCCGGCGTCACCTTCAGCACCTCGTAGATGCCCACGCGACCTTTATACCCGTTTGTGCACTGTTTGCAACCCACTGGCTGGAACAGCTCGATGTCGTCGCGGGCAATGCCGAAAGCATCGAAGCCCTCTTCCTGGAACACCCGGTCGGGAATCCCCTCGTAGGGCTTCTTGCAATTGTTGCACAGCCGCCGGGCCAGCCGCTGGGCGATGATCAGGTTCACCGAGGTGGCGACATTGAAGGCCGGCACCCCCATGTTCAGCAGCCGGGTGAGGGTTTCCGGGGCGCTGTTGGTGTGCAGGGTGGACAATACCAGGTGACCGGTCTGGGCCGCCTTGATGGCGATTTCGGCGGTTTCCAGGTCGCGAATCTCCCCCACCATGATCACATCCGGGTCCTGGCGGAGAAAGGCCCGCAACGCCTCGGCGAAGGTGAACTTGGTGCGGGTATTGATCTGGACCTGGTTGATGCCCTCCATGTTGATCTCCACCGGGTCCTCCGCCGTGGAGATATTGCGCTCGGCGGTATTGAGAATGCCAAGGCCAGTGTACAGGGACACGGTTTTACCAGAGCCCGTGGGGCCGGTCACCAGAATCATCCCCTGGCTCTGATTGAGGGTTTTGAGGTAGGCCTCCTTCTGGTCGTCCTCGTAACCGAGGGCGTCGATACCCATCTTCGCCTGGGCGGCATCGAGAATCCGCAGCACGATCTTCTCGCCAAACAGGGTGGGCAGGGTGTTGACCCGGAAATCAATGGCCTTGGTTTTGGTGATTTTGAGCTTGATGCGCCCGTCCTGGGGCACCCGCCGTTCGGAGATATCCATGCGCGACATCACCTTCAGCCGCGCCGCCAGGCGCGGCGCCACGCTGGAGGGCGGCCGCGAGATCTCCTCGAGAATGCCATCGGTGCGAAAACGCACCCGGTAATACTTCTCGTAGGGCTCGAAATGGATATCCGAGGCCCCCTTCTTGATGGCCTCCAGCAACATCTTGTTGATGTAACGCACCACCGGGGCGTCATCGACATCGGAGTCCAGGTCGCTGCCGCCCTCGTCCGCCTCGTCGATGCCCAGTTCGTCGAGGTGAACATCACCCATGGTGCCAAGGGCTTCGTCAATGCCCCGGCCCTGGGCGCTGACAAGGTGCTCGATGCCCTCGATCAGTTGGTCGTGGGGCACCAGCACCAATTCCGGGGTGAAGCCGGTCTGAAAGCGAATCTCCGTGACGGCATGCTGATTGGTGGGATCGCTGACCGCCAGCACCAAGCGGCTGCCTTTCTGGAGAAGGGGGAGAACCTTGTGCTTGCGCAGCGTGCCCTCCTTGAGCAACCCCTTGGGGGGAAGGTCCCAGTTGTGGGCATCCAGATCATAGTGGGGCAGGCCGAACTCGCAGGAACTGACATGGGCCAACAGCCGGGAATCGACCAACTGGCGATCGATCAGGTATTCCACCACCGACATATGTTCCTTCACGCAGGTATCCACCATCTCCTGGGCGATGGGTTCGGTGATCAGCCCATCCTGGACAAGCCGCTTGGGCAGCCCGCGAAGGGGTGGTGGTGTCTGTTGGTTCATGGGTTCCTCTCGGGCCGGGAGCCATCACTCCCCGCCATTTACGCTGTTGCGCCAACTTTCTTCCCCTTCCCGCGCGCGGGAAGGGGCAATCACCAGGGGGCGATCCTCCCCCAAATGCTCAGTTTCCCCCTCACCCGCAAACGGGAAAGGGCAATCACCAGAGGGTGATCCTCCCCAATGCTCGGTTTCCCCCTCTCCCGCAAGCGGGAGAGGGCCGGGGAGAGGGCGATGGCGCCAGCCATCAAGG
>JBJHDJ010000189.1:0-5577 GCA_050486485.1 Porticoccaceae bacterium | reverse complement strand
CGTCGGCGCCGATCATCTGCACGCCGAACTTCTCCAGCACCCCCTCGCGGGCCAGATCCAGGGCGCAGTTCAGCGCGGTTTGACCGCCCATGGTGGGCAGCAGGGCATCGGGGCGCTCGCGCTCGATGATGGCGGCCACGGTGCGCCATTCCACCGGCTCGATATAGGTGGCATCCGCCATGGCCGGGTCGGTCATGATGGTGGCCGGGTTGGAGTTCACCAGAATGACCCGGTAGCCCTCCTCCTTCAGCGCCTTGCAGGCCTGGGCCCCGGAGTAATCAAACTCACAGGCCTGGCCGATGACGATGGGACCGGCACCGAGGATCAGGATGCTTTGGATGTCTGTTCTTTTGGGCATGGGTGGTAACCGTCAGATTTTGCACTTCGTAGCTTGGGGTCTGACGTCGGACGTCTGACGTCTGACGCTTTGGCGGCTTCGCCGCCAGTGTCTCTGCTCTGGATCCAGCTTTTGCGTCAGACGTCAGACGTCCGACGTCAAGCCGGTGGCCTCCCGCGGGTCGCCAACCACGGACTCACTCCGCCCCCTTGCGGGCCACCATCAGTTCAACAAAATGATCAAACAGCGGCGCCGCGTCGTGGGGTCCGGGACTCGCCTCCGGGTGTCCCTGAAAGCTGAAGGCCGGCCGATCGGTGCGGTGGATGCCCTGCAGGCTGCCGTCGAACAGGGAGCGGTGGGTGGCCCGCAGGTTGGCGGGCAGGCTGGCCTCGTCCACCGCGAAACCGTGATTCTGGGCGGTGATCATCACCCGGCCGCTGTCGATGTCCTGCACCGGGTGGTTACCGCCGTGGTGGCCGAACTTCATCTTGAGGGTTCTGGCGCCGGAAGCCAGGGCCAGCAACTGGTGGCCGAGGCAGATGCCGAACACAGGAATATCGGTGTCGAGGAAGGTCTTGATGGCGGCGATGGCGTAGTCGCAGGGCTCCGGGTCGCCGGGGCCGTTGGACAGGAAGATGCCATCGGGATTCATCGCCAGCACCTCGCTGGCGGGGGTCTGGGCGGGCACCACGGTGAGGTCGCAGCCGCGGTCCACCAGCATGCGCAGGATATTGCGCTTGACGCCAAAGTCGTAGGCCACGACCTTGAAGCGGCCAGTATCGGGCGTGCCGTGACCGGCCCCCAGGGACCAGGAACCCTCGCGCCAGGCATAGGGTTCCGTGACACTGACTTCCTTGGCCAGATCCATGCCCTTGAGGCCGGCAAAGGCGCGGGCCTGGGCCAGCGCTTTCGCCTCGTCAATATCACCGGCCATCAGGCAGCCATTCTGGGCGCCTTTCTCCCGCAGGATACGGGTCAGCTTGCGGGTATCGATATCGGCGATGCCGACGATATTGCGCTGCCTCAGGTAGGCGTCGAGGGTCATTTCCCCGCGGAAATTACTGGCTAGCAGGGGCAGATCGCGGATCACCAGACCGGCGGCCCAGATGGCGGAGGACTCCTCGTCCTCGGCATTGACGCCGACATTGCCTATGTGGGGGTATGTGAGGGTGACGATCTGACGGGCATAGGAGGGATCGGTGATGATCTCCTGATAGCCGGTGAGGGAGGTATTGAAAACCACTTCGCCACTGGCGAGGCCGTCGGCGCCAATGGCGGTACCCCGGAATACAGTGCCCTCTTCAAGCGCAAGCAGAGCAGGCCGATGGTGATCGGATTTCAACGCAATCTCCTCTCGTTGGGGTACGGAACTCAAGCAGGCTTCGGACGCGCAGGAGAAGACCCGGGATGGCAAGTTCGAGGTTGCAAAAAAGCGAGATGAATGCAGGGACTCATCTCGCTCTCATGAAACTTGAACCATCGGCCTCTCGTGGGAATCAGGCTCTGCAAGCGGCGGAAACCTGAGGGGGGATTGTAGGTGAAAGCCCCCCACCTGTCCACAAAAACCCGCCCCATTTTGGGGCTGGGGACCCTTCAGCGCAGGCCGAGCACATCCTGCATGTCGTAGCGTCCGGGTGGGCGAGTGGCCAGCCAGTGGGCGGCGCGCACCGCGCCGCGGGCGAAGGACATGCGGCTGGAGGCCTTGTGGCTGATTTCCACCCGCTCGCCATCGGCGGCGAACATCACCGTGTGATCGCCAACGATATCCCCGGCGCGCACCGTGGCGAAGCCGATGGTGTCTCGCTCCCGGGCGCCGGTCTGCCCTTCGCGGCCATAGACCGCCACCTGCCGCAGATCCCGCCCCAGGGCATTGGCCACCACCTCGCCCATGCTCAGGGCCGTGCCGGAGGGGGCGTCGATCTTGTGGCGGTGATGGGCCTCGTAGATTTCAATATCGACATCGTCCCCCAGCACCCGCGCCGCCATGTCGAGCAGCTTGAAGCACAGGTTCACCCCGGTGCTGAAGTTCGACGCCTGGCACAGGGCGATGCGGGTGGCGGCATCGGCGATCACCGCCTTTTGCTCGTCGTTGAACCCCGTGGTGCCCAACACCAACCGCTTGCCGTGCTCGGCGCACAGCCGGGCGTTGACCACGGAAGCGGCGGGGACGGTAAAGTCGATCAACACATCAAAATCGTCGATCACCGCCGCCAGGTCCGCGGCCACCGCCACGCCGTTGCGGCCAAGGCCCGCCAACTCACCGGCGTCGGCCCCCACCAGGGAGCTGTCGGGACGCTCCAGGGCGGCGGCCAGCACCACCCCGGAATGGTTGGCGATCGCCTCCACCAGGGTCTTGCCCATGCGCCCCGCCACACCGGTAACCGCGATTCTGATCATGGAGAATTCCTTTGTGAGTTATCAGTTTTCAGTTGTCAGTTTTCAGTTTACAGAGGGGGGTTCTTTCCAGTCACTGCAAACTGACAACTGACAACTGATAACTACCCGGTAAATCCATCGAAAAACTTCTTGACCCCCTCGAACCAGGTGGTCTGGCGCGGCGAGTGCTTGCTGCCGGGGAGTTCCTCCTGGAATTCCCGCAACAACTCCTTCTGGCGGTCGCTGAGGTTGACCGGGGTTTCCACCACCACCCGACACAACAGATCCCCGGGGCCGCCGCCCCGCACGCTTGACACCCCCTTGCCCCGCAGCCGGAACAGGCGACCGGTCTGGGTTTCCGAGGGAACCTTGAGCTTGACCTTGCCCCCCAGGGTGGGCACCTCCAGCTCGCCGCCGAGGGCGGCATCGACAATGCTGATGGGCACTTCACAGTAAAGGTTACGGCCATCCCGCTGGAAAATCTCGTGCTCCCGCACATGGATCTGCACATACAGATCCCCCCGCGGGCCGCCGTTCATGCTGGCCTCCCCCTCGCCGGAGAGGCGGATGCGGTCGCCATTGTCCACGCCGGCGGGCACTTTCACCGACAGGGTGCGGGTTTCCTCCCGCACCCCGCGGCCATGGCACTTGCCGCAGGGATCGGAGATCAACACACCGCGCCCGCGACACTGGGGGCAGGTCTGCTGCACCTGGAAAAACCCTGGGAACGCCGGATCTGGCCAACGCCACCACAGGTGCCACAGGTCAGGGGGGTAGTGCCCTTGCGGGCTCCACTGCCGTCGCATTCCTCGCACTCCACCAGGGAGGGCACCCGGATGGTGACGGTGGTGCCACGCACAGCATCCTCAAGATCCAGTTGCAGATCGTAGCGCAGATCGGAGCCCCGGGCCGGGCCACCCCGGCCGCGACCGCCGCCAGCACCGAAAATATCGCCGAACACATCGCCGAAGATATCACTGAAATTGCTGAACCCGGCGCCTCCGGCGCCAGCGCCGGATACAGCGTCGTGACCAAAGCGGTCGTAGGCTGAGCGCTTCTCGGGATCAGAGAGCACCTCGTAGGCCTCGGACGCCTCCTTGAATTTCTCCTCCGCGGCCTTGTCATCCGGATTGCGATCCGGGTGATGCTTCATGGCCACACGGCGATAGGCTTTCTTGATTTCCGCCTCTGACGCACCCCGGTCGACGCCGAGTATTTCGTAGTAATCCCGCTTGGCCATTCTTCGTCCCGCTCGCAACGCAAAAAAGAGGTGTGGCTAACCTCTTGTAGGGCAACAGTCGAAAGGGAGACGGAAAACAGGGACTTGCTCCCGTTTTCCGTCTCCTTATTTCAACACATCATGATTTCTTGTCTTCGTCCTTGACTTCCTCGAACTCGGCGTCCACCACATCGTCGGGAGCCTTGTCGCCCTCGCCGGCGCCGGCGCCCGCCTCCTGGCCTTGCTGGGCCTGCTCGGCATAGAGCTTCTGGGCCAGGTTGGCGGATGCCTCGGACAGCTTCTGGGTCGCCGCCTCGATGCGTTCCTTGTCGTCGCCCTTGACCGCTTCGTCCACTTCCTGGATGGCGGCCTCGATGGCGGACTTCTCCGCCTCGCTGGCCTTGTCCCCCGCTTCGCTCAGGGTCTTGCGGGCAGCGTGGGCCAGGCCATCGGCGGCATTGCGGGCCTGCACCAGATCCTCGAACTTCTTGTCCTCGGCGGCGTGGGACTCGGCATCCTGGACCATTTTTTCGATCTCGTCCTCGCTGAGGCCGGAGGAGGCCTTTATGACGATGGACTGCTCCTTGCCGGTGGCCTTGTCCTTGGCGGATACATGGAGGATACCGTTGGCGTCGATGTTGAAGGTCACCTCGATCTGGGGCATGCCGCGCGGTGCCGGGGGAATGTCCGCCAGGTCGAAACGGCCCAAGGACTTGTTGTGGGAGGCTTGCTTGCGCTCCCCCTGCACCACATGGATGGTCACCGCGGTCTGGTTGTCATCCGCCGTGGAGAACACCTGGGACTTCTTGGTGGGGATGGTGGTGTTCTTCTCGATCAATGGCGTGGCCACGCCGCCCATGGTCTCAATGCCCAGGGTCAGCGGGGTCACGTCCAGCAACAGCACATCCTTGACATCGCCGGACAGCACGGCGCCCTGAATCGCGGCGCCCACGGCAACCGCCTCGTCGGGATTGACATCCTTGCGGGGGTCCTTGCCAAAGAAATCGGCCACCGCCTTCTGCACCAGGGGCATGCGGGTCTGGCCACCCACCAGAATGATTTCGTCGATCTGGGAGGCGGACTTGCCGGCGTCCTTGAGGGCAATCTTCACCGGCTCGATGGAGCGCTTGACCAGATCCTCCACCAGGGACTCCAGCTTGGACCGGGTCAGCTTCACCACCAGGTGCTTGGGACCGGTGGCGTCGGCGGTGATATAGGGCAGGTTGACCTCGGTCTGCTGACTGGAGGACAGCTCGATCTTGGCCTTCTCGGCGGCTTCCTTGAGGCGCTGCATGGCCAGCGGGTCGCCTGACAGGTCGATGCCGTTCTCCTTCTTGAACTCGGCGGCCAGATAGTTGATCAGGGCCAGGTCGAAGTCCTCGCCACCCAGGAAGGTATCGCCGTTGGTGGACAGCACCTCGAACTGGGTCTCGCCGTCGACATCGGCGATCTCGATGATGGAGATGTCGAAGGTGCCACCCCCCAGGTCATAGACGGCCACCACATGGTCGCCCTTGGATTTGTCCAGGCCGTAGGCCAGGGCGGCGGCGGTGGGCTCGTTGATGATGCGCTTGACATCCAGACCGGCGATGCGGCCGGCATCCTTGGTGGCCTGGCGTTGGGAGTCGTTGAAGTAGGCCGGCAC
>JBJHDJ010000188.1:0-5583 GCA_050486485.1 Porticoccaceae bacterium | reverse complement strand
GTTCCCCAGCGGGCCGACTATCATCCCGAGGTGGACACCGGGGTTCATACCCTGATGACCCTCCGGCAAGCGGCAGGCCTCAGCGCCGATCCCACCATTCGCTTCGCCGCCCTGGTGCACGACCTGGGCAAGGGCACCACCTCCCCCGATATCCTGCCCCGCCATATCGGTCACGAGGAGCGGGGCATCCCCCTGGTGCACGACCTCTGCGACCGCCTGCGGATTCCCAATGATTACCGGGAACTGGCCATCCCCGTCACCCGACTGCACCTGCTGTGCCACAAGGTGTTCGAGCTGCGCCCCATCACGGTGCTGAAGATTTTCAAGGCCGCCGACGCCTTCCGCAAGCCAGAACGCTTCGAGGACTTCCTGCTGGCGGTGGAAGCGGATGCCCGCGGCCGCCTCGGTTACGAGGATATGAACTATGCGCAGGGTCAGTGGCTGCGAGAGGTTTTCACCGAACTGCAAACCCTGTCTCCCAAACCCCTGGTGGAACAGGGTCTGGCGGGGCCCGCCGTCGGCGAAGCCCTGGACCGGCAGCGGGAACAACTGATCCGCCACATGAGGGCCAACCGTCCCGCCCACTACGATGTGCGGGACAACCATGGCAATTGATCCCGACCTCCCGGTGGTGCTGATCACCGGCGCGGCGCGCCGCCTGGGGGCCGCCATGGCCCGTGCCCTGCACGCCGAGGGATGCAATCTGCTGATTCATTACGGGCGTTCCGCCAGCGCCGCCCAGGCTCTGGCGGTGGAACTGAACGGGAGCCGCCCAGGCTCCGCCATCAGCCTGGCCGCCGACCTGGGTGATGACAGGGCAGTGGAACAACTGGCCCGGCAGGCCCTGGAGGCCTGGGGGCGATTCGACGGGCTGATCAACAACGCTTCGTCGTTCCACCCCACCCCTCTGGCAAGCGCCACCGCCAGGGACTGGGACGCCCTCATGGCCAGCAACCTGCGCGGGCCTTTTTTCCTCTGCCAACAATTGGCCCCGGCGCTGCTGGACAGGGGCGGCACCATCGTCAACATCGCCGATATCAATGGCCGCATGCCCCTGCCGGGCTTTGGGATCTACAACATCGCCAAGGCGGGCAATATCATGCTCACCAAGACCCTGGCCCGTGAACTGGCCCCCCGGGTGCGGGTCAACGGCATCGCTCCGGGCGCCATCCTGTGGCCAGAAGGGGACGCGGACTTCAGCTCCGACAACCGCCAGCGCCTGCTGGACAAAATTCCCCTTGGCAGGTTGGGAAAGGTGGAGGAAATCGCCGCCCTCGCCACCCTGCTGACCCTGAAGCCCGGCTACCTTACCGGCCAGGTCATCACCCTGGACGGCGGCCTCACCCTGGCCGGCGGCTATGACTGACTGCAACCGATTGTGGCCCACCAACCAGTAAACACGCCCACCGCACCCCCCAGGCCAAACTGCCAACTGAAAACTGAAAACGCCCCACCTGATCCAAATCAACCCCGCCGCATCACAGCCCCCAAATCCCCTTGAAATCACCCATTTTGCTCCTATTTATATACCTGCAAACCAGCGGTTTACCGCTGACCGAATGTGATCCTGACTCTGTAGCCAACACAATCCGCTAGGAGGTGAATCATGACCCTGATACCGAGAGGCAGTTTTTTTGATGTGGACAAGTTCTTCGATGATTTCTGGTCACCGGCACGGCGCGGCAGCAGCAATGTGGGAGCCTTTTTCACGCCCCGCGTCGACATCAAGGAACTGGACGACCACTACGAGATCACCGCCGAACTGCCCGGCGTGAAGAAAGAGGATCTCAACATCACCCTCGAGGAAGGCATCCTCACCATAGAGGCCGAGAGCCGCCAGGAATCGAAGGAGGAGAAGGAAGGCCGAGTGATCCGCCAGGAGCGCCGCTACGGGAAGTTCACCCGCAGCTTCAATCTCGGCGGCAATGTTCACGAATCGGATATCACCGCGGCCTTTGACAATGGTATTCTGGCCATCCGTGCGCCGAAGGTTCCGGAATCCGTTCCACAACAGCGGCGTATCGAAATCCAGTAACACACCACGGCCGGCGCAAGCCGGCCGAATTTTCAGGGCACGAATATGACAATGTCTGCCATCAAGGATATTCAGCAGCGCCTTGTGGAGCGCCAGCAGCAGTTGCTGGCCAGGATCGAGCGGGTCAAGCAGGATGTCACCGCCGGTCACTCCGCCGACTGGGCCGAGCAGGCCCAGGAGCGTCAGAACGACGAAGTGATCCAGGCCATTGGCAACGAGGCCAGGGATGAGCTGGGCAAGGTCACCCGCGCCTTGGAGCGTATCGAGGAAGGAGAGTACACGCAATGCTCCTCCTGTGGAGAGGCTATCGACCTCCGGCGACTGGAGGCAGTGCCCTATACGGATCTTTGTATCCGCTGTGCCTCCCACTGACGACATTCATGTCTGGACTCAGCAGCCGCGGCGCAACCCCTCTCCGCCCCCTGGCGGTCGCGGTGTTGCTGACCTGCCTGACGATGGTCGGCGGGATGCTCAGCGGGATTCCCGCCGGGGTGGCTCGCGAGGTACAGCCCATCGACCCCGGCCAGGCCCGCTGGCTGCACCCACCGACCATGCCCGGTGTATCCGGCGCCTGGCTGCTGGGGGACGAGGCGGAAGAAGGCCTCTATCAGTTCCGTGTGCGCCTGGAGCCCGGCGCCCGCATTCCACCCCATACCCACCCGGACACCCGCAACACCACGGTGCTAAGTGGCACCCTGTGGGTGGGTTTTGGCGAATCCGTGGACGAGGACGCCATGTTCCCAGTGCCCGCCGGCAGCCTTTATGTGGCCCCCGCCAACCGGCCTCACTACCTGTGGGCCAGGGACGGGGCCGTGGAATACCAGGAAAACGGCCTGGGGCCGAGCGCCACCCTCCCCCTCACCCACCAGCACTGACGGCGAACGGGCCGCCATCCCTCATACACCGGCACCCGGAACCGTAGGACATCTTGTGATGGCAGAGAGTGACCGGTAGGGGGTAGGTTAGCCACAGGCGTAACCCACCACCTCACCCCGCCAGGCCGCACGGAACGATGGGTATCGCTGCGCTCAACCCATCCTACCGGTACCTTGCTCAGGCACGGTGGCGGCTCGTAGGGTGGGTTAGCCACAGGCGTAACCCACCAACCGCCCCCTCAGACCGTACAAAGCGAGGGGTATCGCCGCGCCCGACCCATCCTTCTACCAGTGCCCGATATTCGTCATGGACAGCCAGGGTTCCGCCGGGGGCAGCGGCTCCCCCTTCTGCAACAGCTCGATGGAAATGAGATCTGGCGACCGCACGAAGGCCATGCGCCCGCAGCGGGGCGGGCGGTTGATGGTGACACCGGCATCCATCAATCCCTGGCAGGTGGCGTACACATCGTCCACCTGGAAGGCCAGGTGACCGAAGTTGCGGCTCTCGCCCCAGGGAGCTTCCGGATCCCAGTTGTAGGTGAGCTCCAGCAGCGGGCGCTTGTCGCGCCGGGCCTCGACCTGGTCCCCCGGGGCGGCGAGAAACACCAGGGTAAAGCGCCCGCTGTCATTGTCGTAGCGGGACATTTCCACCAGGCCTAGTTTGTTGCAATAGAAATCCAGGGATTCTTCCAGGTTCGACACCCGGATCATGGTATGCAGGTATTCCATCTTCACCTCCCACGGCAAAAGCAATGGTTTGCGGCAATCCTACGATTCGCCGCCATTCGGGTTCATGGGCTCCAGCAGCACCACCGCATGGCAGGCAATACCCTCCTCCCGCCCCTCGAATCCGAGGCGCTCGGTGGTGGTGGCCTTGATATTGACGCGCTCCGGCCCGCAGCCGAAATCGTCCGAAAGACAGGCCAACATGCCCGCTAGATGGGGCGCCATTTTAGGTGCTTGCGCCACCAGGGTCAGGTCCGCGTTGCCGAGGGACCAGCCCCGCTCCGCCACCAGGGCGATGACCCGCCGCAGCATCACGCGACTGTCGGCATTGCGCCAGGCGGGGTCGGTGTCGGGAAAATGGCGGCCGATGTCCCCGAGACCCACGGCCCCCAACAGGGCGTCGCACAGGGCGTGAATGAGCACATCACCATCGGAGTGGGCCACCAGGCCACGGTGATGAGGAATGGCCACGCCGCCAATGACGATATGGTCCCCCTCGCCAAAGGCGTGGACATCGTAACCGTGGCCGATGCGCATCAGTACCCCTCCCGCTGCTGGTAGGCGAGGATGGCCTCGGCAATGGCCAGATCCTCGGGGCGGGTAATCTTGATATTGTCGCGGCGCCCCAGCACCACCCGGGGCGCCAGATCCAGGGCCTCGATAGCCGAGGACTCGTCAGTGACCTGATGCCCACGGGCAGCGGCCTCATCGAGGGCATGGCACAACAGACCATAGCGGAACATCTGGGGGGTCATCGCCGCCCACAGATGACTGCGCTCCTGGGTACCCTGGATTTGGCTATGGTTGACCACCCGCTTGAGGGTATCGGACACGGGCGCGGCGAGAATCCCGCCCACCGGATCATCCACCAGGGTTTCCACCAGCTTGACCACATCCCCGGAGGTAAGACAGGGTCGCGCCACATCGTGCACCAGCACCCAGTCGTCCTTCCTTGCCCGGGCTTCCAGATGTCGCAGGGCCGCACGCACGGAATCGGCACGCTCCTCGCCACCATTCACGGCGTGTATGCGGGTGTCCCGCGCCCAGGGCAGGGAGCTCCAGCGCTGGTCATCGCCATGGATGGCCACCACCACGCCACCCTCCCTGGGGGGGGCCAGGTGGGGCAGCGCCAGCAACCGGGACAGGGTGTGGTCGATCACCGGCCTGCCGGCAAGGGCGTGATACTGCTTGGCGACATCGTCAGCAAAACGGCGGCCGAGGCCCGCGGCGGGCACCACGAACCACAGCTTCACGGCCTATCTCCGGCGGGGAGGGCGGGTTCCAGATCAAAGGGGGTGATGCTCTCCCCCACTTCCTCCACATTGTCGTCCTCGGTAAGCCGCAGGGTCGGGAACTCACGGGGCTCTGGAACACGGCTGTCCACCACCAGGAAGAAGGTTTCATCCTGTTTGATCATGCCCAGGTCGGCGCGTGCACGCTCCTCGATGGCTTCGAGACCGGACTTGAGGCCCGCGACTTCTTCGGCGAGCACCCGGTTGCGCTCGGCGAGTTCCGCGTTGCGGGCGATTTGTTCCTCCACCTGGCGTTCGAGATTGGCCTTCTGGGCCAGACTCCCTTCCCCCAGCCACAGCCGGTACTGCAGGCCGAGCAGCATCACCGCGAGAATCGCCACCAGCCAGCGCATCGCCATGTCAACGGAACATCGTTAGTCGGGTCATGGCCGGATTCTAGCGCCTCGCACCTGGCCATGCCACGGTGAAGGGGACAGCACTGGCTGGCATGGGAGCAGGGAACCCGCCCCCTTCGCCATCGGCAGCGGGCTCAGCGGCGGAATTCGTCGCGGCCCCGGTAGGGGGCCAAGGCCCCCAGTTCCGCCTCGATGCGCAGCAGGCGGTTGTACTTGGCCACCCGGTCGGAGCGGCACAGGGAGCCGGTCTTGATCTGCCCGGCGGCGGTGGCCACCGCCAGATCGGCGATGGTGGTGTC
>JBJHDJ010000187.1:0-5589 GCA_050486485.1 Porticoccaceae bacterium | reverse complement strand
TGGTGTCCTTGAGGGACACATATTTACCCGGGCTGCCGGTGAACACCTCGGCCACGAAGAACGGCTGGGACAGGAAGCGCTGGATTTTCCGGGCGCGGGCCACCACCAGCTTGTCTTCCTCGGACAGCTCGTCCATGCCAAGGATGGCGATGATGTCCTTCAGCTCCTTGTAGCGCTGCAGCACGGACTGCACGCCGCGGGCCGTCTCGTAGTGCTCGTGGCCAATCACCAGGGGGTCCAGCAGCCGGGAGGTGGAGTCGAGGGGATCCACGGCGGGGTAGATACCCAGCTCGGCGATCTGCCGGGACAGCACCAGGGTGGCGTCCAGGTGGGCAAAGGTGGTGGCGGGGGACGGATCGGTGAGGTCGTCCGCCGGTACATAGACCGCCTGGAAGGAGGTGATGGAGCCGGTCTTGGTGGAGGTGATGCGCTCCTGCAGGGCGCCCATCTCTTCCGCCAGGGTGGGCTGGTAGCCCACGGCGGAGGGCATGCGGCCCAGCAGGGCGGACACTTCGGTGCCCGCCAGGGTGTAACGGTAGATGTTGTCGACGAACATCAGGACATCGCGGCCCTCGTCGCGGAAGTATTCGGCGATGGTGAGACCGGACAACGCCACCCGCAGACGGTTGCCGGGGGGTTCGTTCATCTGGCCGTAGAGCATGGCCACCTTGTCCAGCACCCCGGACTCCTTCATCTCGTAGTAGAAGTCGTTGCCTTCCCGGGTGCGCTCGCCGACGCCGGCGAACACCGACAGACCGGAGTGGGCCTTGGCGATGTTGTTGATCAGCTCCATCAGGGTCACGGTCTTGCCCACGCCGGCGCCGCCGAACAGGCCGACCTTGCCGCCCTTGGCGATGGGCATGATCAGGTCGATCACCTTGATGCCGGTTTCGAGGATGTCCACCGACGCCGCCTGATCGGCGTAGGCCGGGGGCTTGCGGTGGATGGGCAGGCGCTCGTCGGTCTCGATGGGGCCGGCCTCGTCAACGGGGTTGCCCAGCACATCCATGATGCGGCCCAGGGTGGCCTTGCCCACCGGCACGGCGATGGGGCCGCCGGTGTTGGCCACTGCCAGACCCCGGGACAGGCCCTCGGAGGAGCCCATGGCGATGCTGCGCACCACGCCGTCCCCCAACTGTTGCTGGACCTCCAGTGTCAGGCCCTTGTCGGCGACCGTCAGGGCGTCGTAGACATTGGGCACCTGATCGCGGGGAAACTCCACATCGATCACGGCGCCGATCACTTGAACAATTCGTCCGCTACTCATTTCCGGTTCCTCAATTGCGTAAGAGTTGTCAGTCATCAGTCATCAGTTTTCAGTCGGGGCTGATGCCGCTGCCAACTGTCCACTGCCAACCGACCACTAAATTCACACCGCGGCCGCGCCACCGACGATTTCCGACAGTTCCTGGGTAATGGCCGCCTGCCGCGCCTTGTTGTAGATCAGCTGCAATTCATCGATCAACTGACCGGCGTTGTCGGTGGCGTTCTTCATGGCGATCATGCGCGCCGCCTGTTCGCAGGCGTTGTTCTCCACCACCGCCTGGTAGACCTGGGATTCGATATAGCGCACCAGCAGGCCGTCGAGCAGGTATTCGGGACTGGGCTCGTAGATATAGTCCCAGTGGTGGCCGAGTTTTTCGTTGTCCTGGGGCAGCAGGGGCAGCAACTGGAGATTGTCCGGCTTCTGGGTCATGGTGTTGACGAACTGGTTGCTGACCACGAACAGCCGGTCGATGCGCTCCTCGTCGTAGGCATCCAACATCACCTTGACGCTGCCAATCAGATCGGAGGCGGAGGGGGCGTCCCCCAGATCCCGCACCGAGGCGACGATCCTGGCGCCGAGGCCACCGAAGAAGCTGTTGGCCTTGGCGCCCACGGTGCAGAGCTCGATTTCGACACCCTGCTCGTGCCACTGCTTCATGGATTTGACCACGGACTTGAACAGGTTGATGTTCAGGCCGCCGCACAGGCCGCGATCGGTGGACACCACGATGTAGCCAACCCGCCGCACCTCTCGCTGCTCCAGGTAGTGGTGGCGGTACTCCGACTGGGCGCTGGCGATGTGCCCGATCACCGCCCGCATGCGCTGGGCGTAGGGCTTGCCCAGGGCCATGCGCTCCTGGGCGCGGCGCATCTTGCTGGCCGCCACCAGTTCCATGGCGCTGGTGATCTTCTGCGTGCTCTTGACGCTGCCGATCTTGGTCTTGATCTCTTTTCCGACTGCCATAAGCTGTCTGCCTGCCTTGCTCGTTCAGATGTGTCCGGGCGTTACGCCATCACTCCCAGTTCTGGGAGGCGGCGAACTTGTCGAGGGCAGCCTTGAAGCTGGCTTCGATATCACTGTTCCAGTCACCCTTGTCGTTGACCTGGTTCATCAGGTCGCCGTGCTCGGACTTCATGTAGGAGAGCAGGTTCTTCTCGAACTCGCCGATGCGGTTGACGGGCACGACCTTCAGGTAGCCTTCGTTGGCGGCGTACAGCACCACGCCCATCTCGGCCACGCTCTGGGGCGAGTACTGGGCCTGTTTCATCAATTCCGTGACGCGCTCGCCGTGCTCCAGCTGGGAGCGGGTGGCTTCGTCGAGATCGGAGGCGAACTGGGAGAAGGCCGCCAGTTCCCGATACTGGGCCAGGGCGAGACGGATACCGCCGCCGAGCTTCTTGATGATCTTGGTCTGGGCGGCGCCACCCACCCGCGATACCGACAGGCCGGCGTTCATGGCCGGACGCACGCCGGCGTTGAACAGGCTCGACTCGACGAAGATCTGGCCGTCGGTGATGGAGATCACATTGGTGGGTACGAAGGCGGATACGTCGCCGGCCTGGGTTTCGATGATGGGCAGGGCGGTCAACGAACCGGTCTTGCCTTTCACTTCGCCCTTGGTGAATTTCTCCACATAGTCGGCGTTGACCCGGGAGGCGCGCTCCAGCAGGCGGGAGTGGAGATAGAACACATCGCCGGGGTAGGCTTCACGGCCGGGTGGGCGTTTCAGCAGCAGGGAGATCTGGCGGTAGGCCCAGGCCTGCTTGGTGAGGTCGTCGTAGATGATCAGCGCGTCCTGACCCCGGTCGCGGTAGTACTCGCCAATGGTGCAACCGGTGTAAGGCGCCAGATACTGCATGGCGGCGGGATCGGAGGCGGTGGCGGCGACGATCACGGTGTGATCCATGGCGCCGTGCTCTTCCAGCTTGCGGACGATGTTGGCCACCGTGGAGTTCTTCTGGCCGATGGCCACATAGATACACTTGATGCCGGTATTCTTCTGGTTGATGATGGTGTCGATGGCGATGGCGGTCTTGCCGATCTGGCGGTCGCCGATGATCAACTCGCGCTGGCCGCGACCGATGGGCACCATGGCGTCGATGGCCTTGAGGCCGGTCTGCACCGGCTGGTCCACCGCCTGGCGCTCGATCACCCCGGGGGCGACCTTCTCGATGGCGTCGGTCAGCTTGGCGTCGAGGGCGCCCTTGCCGTCGATGGGATTGCCGAGGGCGTCCACCACGCGGCCCTCCAGTTCCGGGCCGATGGGCACTTCGAGGATACGGCCGGTACACCGCGCCTTCATGCCTTCCACCAGGCCCAGATAGTCACCCAGCACCACGGCGCCCACGGAGTCGCGTTCCAGGTTGAGGGCCAGGCCGTAGAGGCCGCCGTCGAATTCGATCATCTCGCCGTACATCACATTGCCGAGGCCGTGGATGCGCACGATGCCGTCGGACACCGAGACGATGGTGCCTTCGTTTTTCACTTCGGTGGAAATATCAAGGCGATCTATGCGCTGCTTGATGATGTCGCTGATTTCGGATGGATTCAGTTGCTGCATGGTCGATTCCTCGATCCCGTATGTTCAAATACTAGGAATGTAGTGATTCGGCGAGCTTGTTGAGGCGGCCGCGGATGGAGCCATCGATGATGGTGTCTCCGGCGCGGATCAGCACGCCGCCGATAAGGGACTGGTCTACGCTGAGGTTGAGATTGACCTGGCGGTTGAGCTTGCGGCTCAGTACCCGGCCCAGTTCGCTCTGTTGCTCGGCACTGATATCCCGGGCGGCCACCAGGTCCACCTCGAGGGTCTGCTCGCGCAGGGCCTTGAGGGTGTCGAACTGCTCGCGGATATGGGGAACCAGGGGCAGGCGGCGGTTTTCCGCCAGCAGTCCCACCAGATTGCGGCCCTTGTCGTCCAGTTGGTCACCGCAGATGTCGATGAGGGTGTCCGCCTGCTGCCGGGAGGTGCGGTCCGGGGAGTCCAGCAGGGCCTGGACGGCGGGCTCGCGCACCACGGCGTCCAGCAGGGCGAGACTCGCCGACCAGCCGGGCAGGGTATTGGCCGCTTCCGCGTATTCAAACAGCGCCTTGGCGTAGGGCCGCGCCAGAGTACTCAATTCCGCCATGTCAGACCTCGTTAAAGCTGCGCCGCCAGTTTGTCGACCAGCTCACGGTTGGCGTTTTCATCGATGGAGGACTCGAGAATCTTCTCGGCCGCCGCGATGGCCAGGACGCCCACCTTGGCGCGCAGTTCCTCCCGGGCGCGGTTGAGCTCCTGCTCCACCTCGGCCATGGCGCTGGCCTTGATGCGCTCGCTCTCCGCCTGGGCCTTGGCCTTGGCTTCCTCGACGATCTGGTTGGCGCGCTTGTTGGCCTGCTCGAGGAGCGCGGCCACTTCCTGCTTGGCCTCCTTGAGTTGCTCGGTGGCCTTGCCCTGCGCCAGTTCCAGGTCGCGCTTGGCGCGATCGGCCGCTTCCAGGCCATCGGCGATCTTGGTCTTGCGCTCTTCCATGGCATGGTCCAGGGCGGGCCACACATACTTCATGCAGAACCACACGAAGACCGCGAAGGCCACCATCTGGCCAAACAGCGTCATGTTGATATTCACGCCATCTACCTCACAGTGTCAGTTTGGGTTTGCCAGCTATCCCTAGGGAAAGCTGTAACTTAGGCGGCACCAGGGGCAACAACGAAGATCAGGTACATGGAGATACCAACGCCGATGATGGGGATGGCGTCGATCAGACCAGCCAGCAGGAACATCTTGCCCTGCAGCATGGGGGCCAGTTCGGGCTGGCGGGCGGAGCCTTCGATCAGCTTGCCGCCGAGAAGGCCCATGCCGAGGGCGGCGCCGATGGCGGCGGTGCTGAGGATGATGGCAGCAGCGATGATGACGAGTTCCATGAGTATCTCCTAGGGTTTAAGGTTGTGAAACAGTACGGGTTAATGGGAAATCAGTGCTCTTCGCAGGACATGCTGAGGTACACCACGGTGAGGACCATGAAAATAAAGGCCTGCAGGGTGATGATCAGGATGTGGAAGATGGCCCAGCCGAGTTGCAGGAAACCACCAAAGATGCCGAGTATCAGCCCGGCGCTGTAGATGGTGGCGATCAGAATGAAGATCATCTCCCCGGCGAACAGGTTGCCGAACAGCCGCATGGCCATGGAGAAGGGCTTGGCCAGCATGCCCACCACTTCCATGAACAGGTTGATGGGGATGAAGATCCAGTGGTTGAAGGGGTGCAGCACGAATTCCTTGAGATAGGCCGGCCCCTTGACCTTGAAGCCGTAAAAGATCATCAGCACGAACACCCCGAG
>JBJHDJ010000186.1:0-5595 GCA_050486485.1 Porticoccaceae bacterium | reverse complement strand
TCTGGACACATAAACCACTTTATTTTCAATGTGCTTACAAAAATTAGAGCATCATCGTCATACACATTGGCAAATATTCCAACACAGTGATAGATGGAAACAGAGTCCACAAACGCCATTCTCGGCCATTCCCGAGGGAACCGGGGCAAGTCTGTGTCGAAGAGATCAAAGGGCAGGCGCGCGGCAAAAGTCGGGTCCAACCAAAAAACGGGCGCTATAGTAACATGTTGCCGCTATTCCTTGCCTGTGAAGGGCTTTTCCTACATGACGCTCAACGGCTTGATGACTGTGGATGAGTGCTGGGATTTCCTGTCTGGCTCCCATGCCATAGCCTTCTCGGTCAATGGCCCAAGGACACCGCCTACCGCTGGGTTCAGAGGGAGGTGATCCACTTCCGCGACCTGGCCTGCTCCCGAAATTCATCCGCCGTCATGATTCGCATGGAAAAGCTCTCGCGCATCGCCAACAAGTCCGCATCACCCGTCACCAGTAAATCAGCTTTGCCCACATCAGCCAGCACCAGAAAGACCTGATCCTGTTCGTCACGACAAACGGGCAGATCTGGCCAGGGATTGGGCAACGCCACCACCTCGGCATAGGGTAAAAAATCCGCCAGCAGCTCCTTCTGTTCCGCTTTGGTCAGCTTGAATTTTGGATAGGCCAGCACCCGCAGCAACTCGTTGACGGTCGCTCTGCACACCAGCGGTTGTATCTGTTGACGCTGCCAGGCATGACGCACCCAGGCAAGCCGACCGCCGGCGAAAATCAGCGCTGACAGCACGATGTTCGTGTCGAGAACGACCCTCTCCTTCATCTGCGACGCGCCCAGGCCACCGCGTCATCGATATCCTGCTCGGTGATACCCAGTTTTTCCAGCTTGTCGCGCACTGCCTGGGCCTGCTGAATACGCACGGGGGTCAGGATGATCCGGCCATTCTCGACCGTGACATCGAAGTACTCCGCCATGTCCACACTCGACACCACCGCCTTCGGCAGCGTGACCTGGTTTTTTGAAGTAAGTTTGGCAAGCATGGATATTCTCCGAACTGAAACAACAGAATAACCTTACTTCCTTACCCCCTTACTTTCAAGTGAGCGTGAAATCTCTGCGGGATCATTCCAGTTCTGGGGTAGATATTCACGTTGAGAGGCTCCATCGTGGCTTATGGATGAGTGGCTTATGGATGAGAGGAGGGGAGGGTTTGTGTATATCACCCTCCAGAAGCGCCGTTATACACATTTTCAGCAGCTTGGCCTGGACCCTTAACTCACGGTTAAGGATGAAGGTTCAACCCTTCAAGATACGACCCCCATGGGCAATAATGGGCCATTTGACCGACCGCTCCGTGAAGGACACCATGTCGAACTCCCACAGTTTGCGTAATCGCCTGTCCCACCTTACCCACAAACAGGCCCTGCGACTGCTGCGCCCCGGCGGGCTGGAGCTGTTGCGACAGGGTGGGCTCCTTGACATCGATATTGACAGCCAAACAAGCTTGGACAACGAGCGCTTCCGCCTGCAATTGGACGGCACAAGGGTGGAGATTACCGCCACTTCCCGTTCGCTGGTTGCCTCCTGTAGCCGCTGCAAGAGTCCCTGCGAGCACCTGGGCGCGGCTTTGTCGCTGATTCTCGAGGAAAAACTGGCACTGGGTCTCGCCGCGCCGCCGCCAGAGCGGGCAGCAGCGAGGCCGCTCAGCGACGAGGAGTTGGTGGCCCAGGCCATCGCCGAACGGGCGGACCGGGCGGCGTCCGAGCCCATGCGACTTTCGTCCAGCGATCCCGGTACGCTGTGGACCGATTATCTGATTACCAACCGCACAAGCGGCAGGAGCTACAAAGTGGCCCTCCGGGGCTGGGAACCTGGCGACTCCTATTGCTCCTGTCCAGATTTTCGCAAGAACACACTCGGAACCTGCAAACACATCCTGCATGCCCTCGACAAGGTCAAAAAGCGATTCCCCGCCGAAGTGCGCAAGCGCAAGTACCGCCAGCGAGAGATAGCACTGCACCTGCGATACGGTCGCACCCTGGAGCTGCGCCTGTTGCTGCCGGCTCGGCTATCCGAGGATGTCAAAACACTGCTAGAGCCTCTGCGCGACAGGGCCATGGACAATCTGCCGGATCTGCTCGCACGCCTGCGGCAATTACAGGCCCTGGGTAAAGAGATTCTGATCTACCCGGATGCCGAGGAATATCTCCAGCGACGCCTGCACCGGGAGCGGCTGCAAAGCCTGGCTGCTGATATCCGCCGCGACCCGGCCCACCACCCGCTGCGCGAGTCCCTGCTGAAGTCGGAGCTGCTGCCCTACCAGTTGGACGGCATCGCCTTTGTCGCCGGCGCCGGCCGCGCGGTACTGGCGGACGAAATGGGGCTGGGCAAGACTATTCAAGGCATAGGCGTGGCGGAACTGCTGGCGCGGGAGAGCCGTATCGAGCGGGTACTGGTGATCACCCCCACCTCGCTCAAGTCCCAGTGGCGGGACGAGATAGCACGATTTTGTGACCGCGATTGCCAGCTGGTGATCGGCGGCTCCGCCGAGCGCGCCGAGCAGTACACCCAGTCGGCCTTCTTTACCCTGTGCAATTACGAACAGGTGTTGCGCGACATCGACATGATCGAGCGGCAGCCCTGGGATCTGATCATTCTCGACGAGGGCCAGCGCATCAAGAACTGGCAGGCCAAGACCAGCCAGACGGTAAAGCGGCTCAAGTCACCCTTCGCCCTGGTGCTTACCGGTACGCCGCTGGAAAACCGCCTCGACGACCTCTACTCCATCATCGAATTCATTGACGATCGCCACCTGGGGCCGGACTTCCGCTTCTACAACCGCCACCGGGTACTGGACGAAAAGGGGCGGGTACTGGGTTACAGGAACCTGGACCAGCTGCGCGCGAAACTGTCACCCCTGCTGCTGCGCCGCACCCGTGACCAGGTGCTGGGGGAGCTGCCACCCCGCAGCACCGAGATTTTGCGCATTCCCCCCACCCAGGAGCAGAAGGATCTCCACGATGGGCACCAGCGCACCGTCAGCGCCATCGTCAATAAACGCTACCTGACCGAGATGGACCTGCTGCGCCTGCAGAAAGCGTTGCTCATGTGCCGTCTGGCCGCCAACGGCACCAGTCTGGTGGACAAGCAGGAACCGGGCTACTCCAGCAAGCTGGAAACATTGGCGGAACTGCTGGACCAATTGCTTGCCGAGCCCGGCCGCAAGATCGTACTGTTCTCCGAGTGGACATCCATGCTCGACCTCATCGAACCGCTGATCGACAAGTCGGGCGCGGACTATGTGCGCCTGGACGGGTCGGTACCGCAAAAGCGGCGCCACACATTGGTGCGACGCTTTCTGCAGGAGCCCGATTGTCGCCTTTTCCTCACCACCAACGCTGGCTCCACCGGTCTCAACCTGCAGGCCGCCAACACGGTCATCAATGTCGACCTGCCTTGGAACCCGGCACTGCTGGAGCAGCGCATCGCCCGCGCCCACCGCATGGGCCAGACGCAGCCGGTGCAGGTGTACCTGCTGGTGACCGAGGACACACTGGAGGAAAACCTGCTCTACACCCTGTCGGCCAAACGGGAATTGGCCCTGGCGGCGCTGGACCCGTCGTCGGATCTGAATGAAGTGGCCGTGGGCGGCGGTCTGGAGGAACTCAAGCGGCGCCTGGAAGTCCTGCTCGGCGCCAAGCCGGACGCGCCCCTGGATGAGAGCGAACGGGGGCGTATCGAGCGCCAACTCGCGGAGGAACGCAAACAGAGCGTGGCCGCCGCCAGCGGCCAGCTGCTCACCGCCGCCCTGGGGCTACTCCGCGAATTGCTGCCACCCCCCGACCCGCGGCGGCAAGCAGCGCACGCTGAACTATTGATGGAGAAACTGAACCAATGCGTGGAAGAAGGAGGCGATGGCAGCCTGCGACTGAGGGTGACCCTGCCCGACCGCGCGGCCCTGAATCAGTTGGCGCACAACCTCGCCGGGTTGATACCCGAGGAAGACTAACCCACCCATTGACCCGGCACAGCCTCATGCCATTGGCATTGCCACACCGCCAAGGGTTACCATCCTCGGTCGGGAAACACCCTACCAAGGCCTTGCCAAGGCAACACGATCATGTCCTTCATTGAACACCAGGCACGATTTCGCCGATTGTGGACGGAGCACCCGGCCTGGCAACTGTTGCGTGCCGACAACGCACCCCACATTCTCGCCTTTGTCTCCGACCTGTTCCGGGACGCCAGCGAGATTCCCTTTGGACAGGCGCGAGCGGCGCTGGCCGCGGAACTGATACGCTCCCGGGAAATGAACACCTGGGAGACGGACACGCCCGCCAGCACCTACCTGCGTCAGTGGATACAGGCTGGCTGGCTGCGGGAACTGGACGATCGGCTGATGAAAACCGATGCCTGCGAGGTTGCCCTGCGCTTCTGTCACGGCCTCGACCAGCGCCAGACCCACGGCACCGCCTCGCACCTACGCATCGTCCAGGATGCGGTCCGCGACCTGGCGGTGGCCATCAGTCCCAACGCCAGCGAACGCATCACCATTCTGGAGGCACGCAAACGACAACTGGAACTGGAAATCGAGGAATTGAGCGCGGGGGTAGTTCGAGAGCTGCCAGAGCCAGTTCAGCGCGAGCGAGTGCGTGAAGTTTACCAGTTGGCCTCGGTCCTCACCGAGGATTTCCGTCGTGTCGAGGACGAAATTCGCCAACTCGACCAACAACTGCGGATCGACATGATCGAATCCGGCGGTGGCCGTGGAGAAGTGCTGTCCGGCCTGCTGGAAAAGGAACACCTGCTGCAGGACTCCGAGGCGGGACGCGCCTTTGATGGCTTCTTCGAGCTGTTGATGGACCAGAATCGCAGCGCCGAGCTGCGCGAACAATTGAACTCCATCCTTTCCCGGCCCGCGGCTGGGCATCTCGCACCAGGCCAGCGCCGCTATCTGGAACGCCTGATGAGGGAGCTCGGCCGAGAAAGCGAACGGGTATTGCAGGTGCGGCGGCGCACGGAGGAAAGTCTGCGCGCCTTCGTCGAGAGCGGCGCCCACCTGGAAAGCCGCCTGGTGGACCAACTGCTGCGGGAGCTGGAGCAATTGGCGGTCACTTTCGCAAAAAACGACATCAACCTGCGCACTTCCACGGGCCTGACGTTGAACAGCGGCAGCGCCAGGGTGCGCTCCCTGGACGGCCTGCGCCTTCGCGCCCCCGACCAGCAGGTTGACACCCGCGGCGTGCGTACCCACCGCAACAGGCGCGAGCCGAACACCGCCATGCTGCACTACCTGGAAACCGTCAAAGTGCTGGAGGTCGCCGCCGCCATGCGCGAACACTTGCGCTCAACTGGACCGCAAAGTATCGCCGGGCTTGCCCGCGCCAGGCCCCTCGGCGCGGGCCTGGAAGAACTCGTCGCCTGCCTGCGCATCGCCCGCGCGGTCAATGCCCCACGCCTGCCCGAGCGTGAGTCGGTGCTCGTCACGGATCGCCTTCGCGGTGAGATCAGGGCAACCATTCCCCGCTACCTACTGCACGCCGAGCTGTTTCCACAACGACTGGAGGAATTGTCACTATGAGCGATGACAGCCTGGCGAAGGC
>JBJHDJ010000185.1:0-5598 GCA_050486485.1 Porticoccaceae bacterium | reverse complement strand
CCACCCGCTAATTCCCGCCGCCGCGATAACCCCTCGCCACTAGGTACACTTCCCGGGAACGGGCCCGGGAGGCCTCCGGCTTGCGGATCGCCACCGACTGGAACAGGCGGCGCACCTGGGCCAGCAGGGGGTCGAATCCCTCCCCCTGGAACACTTTGGCCACGAAATCGCCGCCAGGTTTCAACACCTGACCCACCATGTCCACCGCCAGTTCCACCAGGAACATGGCGCGCGGCTGGTCCACTGCCTTGAGGCCGCTCATATTGGGGGCCATGTCGGAGATCACCAGGTCCACCTGCTGATCGCCAATGGCGGCGAGGATGCGTTGCAGCACTTCCTCCTCGGTGAAATCCCCCAGCACGAAATCGACGCCGGCGATGGGGTCCATGGGCAGGATATCGGAGGCGATGACGCGCCCGTGGTGGCCCACCCTCTCCACGGCCACCTGGGACCAGCCCCCCGGGGCGGCGCCCAAGTCCACCACCGTCATGCCGGGGCGCAGCAACCTGTCCTTGTCGTCCAGGGCCAGCAGTTTGTAGCTGGCGCGGGAGCGATAGCCGTCCTGCCGGGACTTCTGGACAAAGCGATCCCGCTCGTGTTCCCGCAACCAGCGCTGACTGCTCTTCGATCGTGCCATGGACCTGCCGGGTCTCAAAAGCAACCATTATGACACAGCGCCGTGACGACCTTCCCGTTGACCGCTACAATGCCCCCCTCACAACCGGAAACCACCATGACCCTCAAGCAAGACACCCGCAAGCGCCTGCGCGCCATTGGCCACAACCTCGACCCGGTGGTGACCGTGGCGGCCAAGGGGCTCAGCGACGGCGTGATCGCCGAAATCGACCGCGCCCTCAGCGACCACGAGCTCATCAAGGTGCGGCTTACCGTGGGCGATCGGGCTCTGAAAAAGCGCCTGATCAGCGAAATCCGCCAACGGCTGGGGGCCGAGCAGGTGCAGGTGATAGGCCATGTCCTGCTGCTCTACCGCAAGGCCGAACAGCCGGATCCGCGCCTGTCGAACCTGTTGCGACCCACCTGACCACGGTAGCGGAGAATGCCATCAAAGGGGGCTATCGGGTCGATAGTTTCCCCGCGGCAATTCCCCGCGCATGGTCTTTCCCCGGGCAAGACGCTACCATGCGCACTCCTTGAATTTCGGGTATGGACCGCTATCAATGAGCAACGGCAAGAAACCCACGGTGCTGCTGATCCTCGACGGCTGGGGATACAGCGACAACCCGGAGCACAACGCCATCCACACGGCCAGGGCGCCGGTGTGGAAAGCCCTGTGGGCCAAGGGGCCGGCCACCCTGGTGGCCACTTCCGGCATGGCCGTGGGCCTGCCGGATGGCCAGATGGGCAACTCGGAAGTGGGTCACATGACCCTGGGCGCCGGGCGGGTCATCTACCAGAATTACACCCGCATCAACAAGGCCATCGCCGACGGCGACTTCTTCACCAATTCAGCCTACTGCGCCGCCATCGACAAGGCCCTGGCGAGGGGTGGCGCGGTGCACCTGTTCGGCCTGCTGTCCCCCGGTGGCGTGCACAGCCACGAGGATCACCTGGTGGCCGCCATCCAACTGGCGGCCAGCAAGGGCTGCGAGCGCATTTACCTGCACGCCTTTCTCGACGGCCGCGACACCCCCCCGAAAAGCGCCGCGGCATCCATCGCCCTGGCGGAGAAAGCCTTCGCCGAGGCGGGCCGCGGCGCCATCGCCAGCATCAGTGGCCGCTACTACGCCATGGACCGGGACAAGCGCTGGGAACGGGTCAAACCGGTGTACGACCTGCTGACCCTGGGGGAGGCGGAGTACCGGGCCGCCAGCGCCGCCGAGGCCCTGGCCGACGCCTACCACCGCGACGAGAGCGACGAGTTCGTCAAGCCCACCCTGATCGATCCCGAGGGCGTGATCCGCGACGGTGACGCCGTGCTGTTCATGAATTTCCGCCCCGACCGCGCCCGGCAACTGACCCAGGCCTTCATCGACGACGATTTCACCGGCTTCGAGCGCCGCGCCCGGCCGGCCCTGGCGGATTTCGTGATGACCTGCGAGTACTCGGCGGATTTCGCCATCCCCTGCGCCTTTCCACCGGAAAGTCTCGCCAATTCCCTCGGCGACTACCTGGCGTCCCTGGGCAAGACCCAGTTGCGCATCGCCGAGACGGAAAAATACGCCCATGTCACCTTTTTCTTCAGCGGCGGCCAGGAGGACAGCTTCCAGGGCGAGGAGCGCATCCTGGTGCCATCCCCCCAGGTGGCCACCTATGACCTGCAACCGGAAATGAGCGCTCCCGAGGTCACCGACCGACTGGTGGACGCCATCGCCAGCGGTCGCTTCGACGCGGTGATCTGCAACTTCGCCAACGGCGACATGGTGGGCCACACCGGCGACTTCGACGCCGCCGTGAAGGCGGTGGAGGCGGTGGACCAGTGCCTGGGGCGGGTTATCGAGGCGGTGACGCGAGCCGGCGGCCAATGCCTGATCACCGCCGACCACGGCAATGTGGAGCAGATGCTCGATCCGGTCAACGGCCAGGCGCTCACCTCCCACACCACGGACCCGGTACCCCTCATCTATGTGGGTCCGCGCCAGCTGCGGCTTGCCGGCGGCGGCAGCCTGGCGGATGTGGCCCCCACCCTGCTGCACCTGATGGACCTGCCACAGCCAGCGGACATGACTGGCCGCAACCTGGCGCTGACGGACTAGCGGACGGGGGTGGCCGTGTCCCCGTGGCGGATTATCCTTTACGCACTGTTGATCGCCGCCTGCGGCCAGGCCACCGCCGATGACAAGGCCCGGGAAAAGGCCGAGGAAGCCAAGTTGCGCGCCCTCGAGAAGGATATCCAGGCCCTGCGCCAGACTCTCCAGCGCCGTGATGGCGAGCGCCGCACCCTGGCGGACGAGCTGCGGGAGCAGGAATTGGCCCTAGCCGCCATCAACGGCCGCATCGCCAGCCTGGACATCGATATTGCCCGCCTCGACGACGAACTGGCCGCTCTTGAACAGCAACGGGGGGAACTGGAGGCGCAGAGCCGCGCCCAGCAACAGATGATCGCCCGCGAGTTGGACGCCGCCTTTCGCCTGGGACGCGCCGAACCCCTGAAGCTGCTGCTCAACCAGGAAGAGCCCGATCACCTGAGCCGTACCCTCAAGTACTATCGCTACTTTGTCGATGCCCGAAGCGCCCGCATCGACGACTACCGCGCCACCCTGGGGGAGCTGGCCGAGGTGGAATCCTCCATCGCCGGCAACCAGATGCAATTGGCCGCCAATCGCGGCCAGCTAGAAAATGAGCAGGTGGCGCTGGCCACCGGCAACGAGGAACGCCGCCGCCTGCTGGCGGAGCTGGACCGGCAACTGGACAGCGAACAGGCGCGCCTGGAGGAACTGGACCGCCAGCGCAGGGAACTGGAAGCCATCCTCGCCCGCCTACAGGAGGCGATCCAGGACCTGGTGGCGCCCGCCAGCGAGCCATTCCCAACCCTGCGCGGCAAGCTGCCCTGGCCCGCCGAGGGACGGGTGCTGAAAGCCTTCGGCGCCCTACGCGCCCAGAATCTGCCCTGGACCGGCTGGCTGATCGGCGCCGATGAAGGGGCCGCGGTGAACGCCGTCCATGCCGGCAGGGTGGTGTTTTCCGACTACCTGCGCGGACATGGACTGGTGCTTATCGTCGACCACGGCAACAACTACCTCAGCCTCTACGCCCACAACCAGGTGCTACTGGTGGAAACCGGTGACTGGGTGCGGGGCGGCGAGCGCATCGCCCTGGTGGGGAAAAGTGGCGGGCAGGAGGACAGTGCACTCTATTTCGAAATCCGTCACAATGGCCAGCCACAGGACCCCAGAAACTGGCTGACCCGGCGATGACCTCGCCACCACCCACTCCGGGAGCCAAGCTATAACGCCGGACTGTCATCGATGAAATCACGCTGTCGTATCGCCGCCATTGCCCTGCTGTCCCTGTCCCCCTGGGCGGGTCTGGCCCAGGACTCCATCGACTCGCGCCTGCCCCTGGAGGATCTGCAACTGTTCGTGCAGATTTTCGACCAGATCCGCAACGCCTATGTGGAAGAGGTCAACGACAGCGAATTGTTCGAGAAGGCGGTGCAGGGCATGCTCAGCGGCCTCGACCCCCATTCCAGCTACCTGGACGAAAGCGACTTCGACGAGTTGCAGGAGAGCACCACCGGGGAGTTCGGTGGCCTGGGCATCGAAGTGGGCATGGAGGGGGGCCTGATCAAGGTCATCGCCCCCATCGACGACACGCCCGCCTACCGGGCCGGCATTCAGGCCGGAGACCTGATCATCAAGCTGGATGACAGCGCGGTGCAGGGCATGACCCTGCGGGAAGCCATCAACCTGATGCGCGGCCCCAAGGACTCCACCATCGTGCTCACCGTGCTGCGGGACGGGGTTGACGCCCCCATCGAGTTCACCATCGTTCGCGACACCATCAAGGTGCGCAGCGTGCGCAGTGAAATACTGGAGGACGGTATCGGCTATGTGCGCATCGCCCAGTTCCAGACGGATACCGGCAGGCAGTTTCGCGCCGCCCTGGAGTCACTGCTCGACTCGGACACCCCTCTCACAGGCCTGGTGCTGGACCTGCGCAACAACCCCGGGGGCCTGCTGCCAGCGGCCATCGAGGCCGCCGACGCCCTGATCGATGACGGCCTGATCGTCTACACGGAGGGGCGCATCCCCAGCGCCAACATCAAGTTCCGCGCCAGCCCCGGGAGCGTCATCGGTGATGTGCCCATCGTGGTGATCATCAACAGCGGCAGCGCCTCGGCGTCGGAAATTCTCGCCGGCGCCCTGCAGGACCATCAGCGGGCCATCGTCATCGGCACCCAGAGCTTCGGCAAGGGTTCGGTGCAGACGGTGTTGCCATTGAGGGACGGCAAGGCCATCAAGCTCACCACCGCGCTCTACTACACCCCGTCCGGCACCTCCATCCAGGCCCAGGGCATCACGCCGGACATCCTGGTGGCGCCGGCGCAGATCAGGATGCTCGAGGACAACCAGGGGATTTCCGAGGCCAACCTAGCCGGCCACCTGCGTGGCACCCCCCAGGAGCGCCGCGCCCCCACCACCAGCGAAACCAGGCTGGCGGAGGACAACCAGCTCTACGAGGCGGTGAATATCCTGCGGGGCATCGCTATCTTCAGGCGGTGAGCGGCTGGTTGCGAGAAAGTTGATGTGCCGTTAGTGGCGGGAAATGCGCGGACATCCGTCAACCGCCGCCCGCCACATCCGCCACTCGAGCAGCTAGAGGCGCATCTCGATGCCCTGGGCCGCCATATAGGCCTTGGCCTCGGCGATGGTGTACTCCCCAAAGTGGAAGATACTCGCCGCCAGCACGGCATCCGCCCCCCCCAGGAGCACCCCGTCCGCCAGGTGCTGGAGATTGCCGACTCCCCCGGAGGCGATCACCGGGATGGGGATGGCATCGGTGATGCGTCGCGTCAACGCCAGATCGAAACCACTCTTGGTGCCATCCTGATCCATGCTGGTGAGCAGAATCTCGCCGGCGCCATAGTCCGCCATGCGCACCGCCCAGGCCACGGCGTCGAGGCCGGTGGCGCGGCGC
>JBJHDJ010000184.1:0-5608 GCA_050486485.1 Porticoccaceae bacterium | reverse complement strand
AGGCGTTTCATGGGGTGTGGCGTTGCCCCTCGGGCTCGCCAGTCAAAGGATTTGGGCTGGTGGCACAGGACAAAACTCGGGTGGACGCTACCTGATTTCTCCACGCTTGCCACTTCCACGGCAAAGGGATTGTCCAGATTGTATTTCGCTGTCGTCATGGGGAGACCGATTACCAGTGATGTCCTTGCATTAAACGCCCGTGGCGACAGCACCAGTAAGGGGTGGACATCCCGCATCTCGCGCCCAGCCTGTGGGTTGCAGTCGATCCACACCACATCGCGGCGATCCGGCACCCAGGCGCCGCGCTTCCCACGGGCTACCAACTCTCGGCCCCAAGTGGAGTTTCAGGTGTCATGACTTCCCCGCCGTGTTTTTGCGGATCGAAACGAGCAAGTCTGTGGGCCAGGGATTCCGGCTCGTCGTGCAGCGGTGTAATCACCACATTGTCGCCTTTCACGCAGATCCTCACCCGCTGGTCGGCACGCAGTCCGGCCGCCCTCGCCACCGCGGCTGGCAGGCGGACGCCGAGGTTATTACCCCAACGCTTTATATCCAATATCGCTTCGGTGGTCATGACAGGCCCCTGAATGTTTATACAAAGTATAAACCTGTGCCCGCGAGATGGCAAAGCCATCAACGGTTTCGTTTACGCCATTGCATCGGCTTGCCCCTGGACTACACTTTGGGCGAATGACACTGAATCAAGCGTTTCGGCGCGGTTTTCTCCCTCTCCCGCGAGCGGGAGAGGGACGGGGAGAGGGCGATTGCGTGAGCAATCAAGCGGCTCCGCCGCTTTCCCCTCATCCTGGCCTTCTCCCCACGGGGGAGAAGGAATGCACATGTCGGGCTTGGTTCAGTGCCATTCCACTTTGGGTGAATCAGCACCGCAGGAGGATTACAAATGGCACAGACAGAAATCGCCTCCAGCGCCGATGTGGTGGCAGGCAAAATCCATGTGGCCAAATCCGGGCAGCGCTCCATTGCCCTTACCCGTCTCGATGGCGAGGTGCGGGCCTTCGAGAACAAATGCCCGCACCTGGGGCTGGCCCTGGCCAAGGGCAGGATCGAGGATGGCGCCATTGTCTGCCCCTGGCACGGGTCGCGCTTCGATATCTGTACCGGCAGGAACCTGGATTGGGTGAATTCCGTGCTGGGACTCTCCATGCCCAACTGGAGCCACAAGGTGATCGCCATGGGCAAGGCGCCCGCGGATGTAGTGACCTTTGCCGCCAGCGAGGCGGACGGCAAGGTGTTTGTCGATTTGCCGTAGTTTGCCCTTTGTCGCCAGGCACGCCCCTGGTGACATGATCCACCGCATTTCTTCCCCCGCCCCGTGTCATTGCCATGCCATGGTGGTCTCTTTTTATCTTGTTGATATAAAGACCAGGACACAAAAAAGTACACAGCCACTATATATGGTCTTTTTTATGAAATTATTGGCCTATATGTAGTATTGTATGTCCCCCGCTTGGCATTGGATAATTTGCCGCCAATATAGGTCTGATCTATAGTGAAGAAAGGAGTCTAGCTATGTCCAGCCGAGAACTTACTTTGAGAATCCGTGTCATCGTTGAAAGAGACGATGACGGCTATATGGCCTATTGCAATGAATTGCCCGGACTCGCTGTTGAGGCTCAGGATATGGACGATTTAAAGGCTCACATGAAGGATGCTGTTGAAGGTTATATTGAATCTCTTTTGAAGCATGGAGACCCGATTCCGATTGGTGTGCTTGAAAACGAGGAAGACCATTCCGTTTTCAGCTTCGTCCTGAAAAAGCTACGTAGGCGCCTCGGCTTTCTGCCAACGCAGGAGTACATTCAAGATATCCACTATCCGAGTAACCACAACCACGCTGCCGCGTGAGTTTCAACAAAAACATCTGGGACCAACTAAAAGGTCTCACTGCTGGTTCTTTAATTGCTGCGTTAGAGCAAGACGGTTGGGTCTGTGATACCACTAAGGGGTCTATCCAAACCTTCATCAAGCACACAGAAAGCGGAAACAAGCGGGTTCAAGTGCATTTCCATGGTGCCAATAAAGGTTGGGGGCGGTCTCTCCTAAAAAAGATGCTTTCTGAGATTGGCTGGACCGAACAGGATCTGAAGAAACTCAAGCTAGTCAAATAAACCCCGACCTCAATTTCAAACCGAGACACTACCGCCCGGCAGGGAGGATTGCATTTTGCCGAAGAGCCTGGGGGGCCTTTTCTTGCGGCCCATGATACCGTGCCTATCCCACCCCTGATCGAGCTACCACGGTTGGCCTCGGGCCGATCGAGCGCATGGCCTCTGCCTTCGACCACGAAGACCTGAAGATGGCGCTCGACTTGCAAAGCCATGCACGCCCATGACTTGCCCGTTCTAACTCCCTATAATTGCGCCCTTTGCTTTTGACAGGTAATCCCCGTGGCTGAACGAACAGCGGATGTGTCCACCTTCCAGGGCCTGATACTCGCCCTGCAGGAGTTCTGGGCGGAACAGGGCTGTGTGATCCTGCAACCTCTCGATATGGAAGTGGGCGCCGGCACCTTTCACCCCGGCACCTTTCTGCGGGCGGTGGGCCCGGAGCGCTGGAACAGCGCCTATGTGCAGCCCTGCCGCCGCCCCAAGGATGGCCGCTACGGGGACAATCCCAACCGCCTGCAACACTACTACCAGTTCCAGGTGGTGCTGAAACCGTCGCCGGACGATATCCAGGATCTGTACCTGGACTCCCTGCGGCTGCTGGGCATCGACCCCACCGTGCACGATATCCGCTTCGTGGAGGACAACTGGGAATCCCCCACCCTCGGCGCCTGGGGCCTGGGCTGGGAGGTGTGGCTCAACGGCATGGAGGTGACCCAGTTCACCTACTTCCAGCAGGTCGGCGGCCTGGAGTGCTTTCCCGTCACCGGCGAGATCACCTACGGCCTCGAGCGCATCGCCATGTACCTGCAAGGGGTGGACAGCATCTACGATCTGTCCTGGACCCTGGACCGGGATGGCAACAGGGTGACCTATGGCGATGTGTTCCACCAGAACGAAGTGGAGATGTCGCGCTTCAATTTCGAGGAGGCGCCGGTGGATTTCCTGTTCGAGAGCTTCGAGGTGTACGAACGGGAGAGCCAGCGGCTGATTGGCAAGGGGCTGCCCCTGCCCGCCTACGAGATGGTGATGAAGGCCTCCCACGCCTTCAACCTGCTGGACGCCCGCCACGCCATTTCCGTCACCGAGCGGCAGCGCTTTATCCTGCGGGTGCGCACCCTGGCGCGGGCCGTGGCCCAGGCCTATTTCGATTCGCGCCTCGCCCTCGGCTTCCCCCTCGCCGACCCCACCATCGCCGCCGATGTGCTGGCCCGGCACCAGGAGGCGGCACAATGAGCGCGGATTTTCTGGTGGAGATCGGCACCGAGGAGCTGCCCCCCAAGGCGCTGCTGTCCCTGTCCGAGGCGTTTCGCGATGAAATTCTGACGGGTTTCGCCGCCGCCGGCCTCAACCATGGCGACGCCACCCTGTTCGCCGCGCCGCGCCGCCTGGCCCTGCTGGTGGCCCGTCTCGACGAGCAGACCCCCGACCGGGAGATCGCCAACTGGGGTCCGCCCCTGAAAGTGGCCTTCGACGGCGACGGCAACCCCACCCGCGCCGCACTGGCCTTTGCCGAGAAGAACGGCATCGCCGCGGCGTCCCTCAAGAGCTGCGTGGAGAACGACGGCAGCCAGGACAAGCTCTGCTACCGGGCCCTGCGGGCGGGGGTGCCCAGCCACGGCCTGCTGGCGGATATCGTCAATCGCGCCCTGGCCGCCCTGCCCATCCCCAAGCGCATGCGCTGGGGCAGCAAGCGGGATGAGTTCGTGCGCCCGGTGCACTGGGTGGTGCTGATGCTGGGCAATACGGTAATCGTCGATCCGGTGCTGTCCATCGTGCCGGGCCATCTCAGCCGCGGGCACCGCTTTCACGGCAGTGGCGCGGTGCGCATTCAGTCTCCCGCCAGCTACAGCGAGGATCTGCGCCAGGCCCATGTGATCGCCAGCTTCGCGGAACGCCGCGAGCGGATCCGCCAGGGAGTGACCGAGGCCGCCAGAACCGCCGGCGGCAACGCGGTGATCGGCGACGATCTGCTGGACGAAGTGACCGCCCTCAACGAGTGGCCGGTGCCCCTGGTGGGCCGTTTCGAGGAGCGCTTTCTGGAGGTGCCGCCGGAGGCGCTGATTTCCTCCATGCGCGAGCACCAGAAGTATTTCCATGTGGTGGACGACAGCGGCAAGCTGCTGCCCCTGTTCGTCACGGTCGCCAATATCGACAGCCGCGAGCCGGACAAGGTTGTCGCCGGCAACGAAAAGGTGATCCGCCCGCGTTTGGCGGACGCCGCCTTTTTCTACGAAACCGATCTCAGGCACAGCCTGGCGGAGCGCCGCGAGCAGTTGCGCTCCATTGTGTTCCAGGAGAAGCTCGGCTCCATCTTCGACAAGACCGAACGCATCGCCGCCCTCGCCGCCCACCTGGCGCCGGCGCTGGACGCCAACCCCGATTGGGTGAAGCGCGCCGGCGAGCTGTGCAAGTCGGATCTGGTGAGCGAGATGGTGCTGGAGTTCGACGACCTGCAGGGCATCATGGGCCGCTATTACGCGCGCCAGGACGGCGAACCGGACGAGGTGGCGGAGGCCATGCTGGAGCAGTACTACCCCGCCTTCGCAGGGGATCGGCTGCCCGCCACCCCGACCGGCGCCGCCATCGCCCTGGCGGACCGCCTCGATACCCTGGTGGGCATCTTCGGCATCGGCCAGCCGCCATCGGGTTCCCGGGATCCGTTCGCCCTGCGCCGCGCCGCCCTGGGGGTTCTGCGCATTCTGGTGGAGAAGGAGATCGACCTGAACCTGCTGGAGACCCTGCGCGTCGCCGCCGGGCTGCATCAGTACGGCAGCGGCAAGGGGCTCACCGTGACGGAGGGACTGGAACAGCAGGTGCTCGACTACCTGTTGGAGCGCTTCCGCGCCTGGTTCGAGGAGGAGGGTATTGCCAGCGAAGTGTTCATGGCGGTGAGCGCCCGGCAACTGGACAATCCCCGGGAGTTCCACCTGCGGGCGCTGGCGGTGCACGCCTTCCAGCAACTGCCGGAAGCGGCGGCCCTGGCGGCGGCCAACAAGCGGGTGTCCAATATTCTCACCAAGGCGGGGGATGAATTGCCGGCGGTTGTCGACGCCAATCTGTTCGAGAGCGAGAAGGAAAGGGTTCTGCTCGCCACCCTGGGGGAGGTGACCCGTGCCGTGCAGCCCCTGCTGGCGGCCCGGGATTACAGCGGCGCGCTGCGGACCATGGCGCGGCTCAAGGAGCCGGTGGACAGTTTTTTCGACGGGGTGATGGTGATGGCGGACGATGCCGCGGTGCGCGGCAACCGCCTGCGGCTGCTGCGGGAGCTGCGGGATCTGTTCCTGGAAATCGCCGATATCTCCCAGCTCGCGCCGGCCAGGTAATGGTAAAGGCTCCGCAGGATGGGTCGGGCGCGGCGATACCCATCATTCCGTGCGGCATGATCGGGTGGTTGATGGTGGGTTACGCCTGCGGCTAACCCACCCTACTCGATGTGCATCGCCACGCCCCTGTAGGATGGGTTGAGCGAAGCGATACCC
>JBJHDJ010000183.1:0-5652 GCA_050486485.1 Porticoccaceae bacterium | reverse complement strand
AGAAATCGAATCCGAAGTACAAAGTTATGCCCGCTCCTTCCCCCGGGTATTCGACCGCGCCGAAGGCGAGCACATGTATGATCGCGAAGGCGCGCAATATCTGGATTTCCTCGCCGGCGCGGGAACCCTGAATTACGGGCACAACAACCCGGTGTTCAAGAAGGCCCTGCTGCAATATATCGAGGGCAACGGCATTACCCATGGCCTCGATCTGCACACCGTCGCCAAGGAAGCGTTTCTCGAAACCTTCAAGGCGAAAATTCTCGACCCCCGGGAACTGGATTACATCATGCAATTCACCGGGCCCACCGGCACCAACGCGGTGGAGGCGGCCATCAAGATTGCCCGCAATGTGAAGGGCCGGGAAAATATCGTGTCCTTCACCAACGGCTTCCACGGGGTGAGCCTCGGCTCCCTGGCGATCACCGGCAACTCCCATCATCGCGGCGTGGCCGGGGTGAGCCTGCCGGGGGTCACCCGCATGCCCTACGACGGTTACCTGGGGGACGACATCGACACCACCGCCTACCTGGACAAGGTGCTGTCGGATTCCTCCAGCGGCGTCGATCTTCCCGCCGCGGTGATCGTCGAGACCGTGCAGGGGGAGGGCGGCATCAATGTCGCGAGCACCGAATGGTTGCGCAACCTGGCCGCCGTGTGCCGCAAGCACGATGTGCTGCTGATCGTCGACGACATCCAGGCCGGCTGTGGCCGCACCGGCACCTTCTTCAGCTTCGAGGAGGCGGGCATCTATCCGGATATTGTCACCCTGTCCAAGTCCCTGAGCGGCTACGGCCTGCCCTTCGCGGTGGTGTTGATGAAGCCGGAACTGGACCAGTGGCGCCCCGGCGAGCACAACGGCACCTTCCGCGGCAATAATTTGGCCTTTGTCACCGCCAAGGTGGCCATCGACACCTACTGGAGCGACGACGCCCTGTCACGGGAGGTGTTGCGCAAGGGCGACTATGTGGCTCAGCGTTTCGCGAAAATCGTCGAGAAATACGGCGAGGGCAATTTCACCTCCCGGGGGCGCGGCATGTTTCAGGGCCTCAACTGTGTCAGCGGCGAGCTGGCGGGCAAGATCACCAAGGCCGCCTTTCGTCGCGGGCTCATCATCGAAACCAGTGGCGCCGACGACCATGTGGTGAAATGCCTGTGCAGTCTGCTGATATCCGACGAGAACCTGAAAAAGGGTCTCGATATCATCGAGGAGAGCGTGGCCGAGGTGCTCGAGAAGGTCGACATCATTCCCGAGGAGAAGGATTTTTTCGCCGACCCTCTGGAGGGTGACGCGGAGAAGGAATACGACCTGCCCCGCAGCGCCTGACAGTGGCGGCGGTCGGACGGGAGCGGGTCGCCATTTTCCCGCTTCCCGTCTTTAATTTTGCGGGTCACTCCAAACCTTCACCAGATTATCACCCAACAAGGATTCAACCATGATCGTCAGAAAACTCCAGGACGCCGAGACAACCGGTCGTCGCATCGTCAGCCAGGGCTGGGAAAGCACCCGCCTGTTGTTGAAGAACGACGGCATGGGGTTCTCGTTCCATGTCACCACCATCTACCAGGGCGCGGAGCTTCACCTGCACTACCAGAATCACCTGGAGTCGGTGTACTGCATCGCCGGCAAGGGTAGCATCGAGGACTGCGCCACGGGGGAGGTTCACGCGATTGAGCCCGGCGTCATGTACGCCCTCGATCAGCACGACAAGCACATTCTGCGGGCCGAGCAGGAAATGAAAATGGCCTGTGTGTTCAACCCCCCCTTGCACGGCAAGGAAGTTCACAACGCCGAAGGCGCCTATGAACTGGACGCGGAGGAGGTGGCGGACTGATGCCCGGCAGCAACACCGTTACCGGCGGTTCCATTCATCACCTGAACACGGGGAGCCCGAGCATGAAGCAGAGCCAGAGCATGAAGCAGCACACCGTGGAAAAAATCGGTGGCACATCCATGAGCAATTATCCGGCGGTGCGAGACAATATTATCCGCCGAGGTTGCGAATCCACGGATGTCTACCAGCGCATCATCGTGGTGTCCGCCTATGGCGGCATCACCAATTATCTGCTCGAACACAAGAAAACCGGCCAGCCCGGCGTCTACGGACTGTTCGCCAACGCCAACGACGACGATTGGCTGCATGCCCTCGACGAGCTGGCGGACAGGCTGCACGTCATCAATGGCGAACTCTTTGTCGACCCCGAGGTGTGCCGCCGCGCCGATGGTTTTATCGACGAGCGATTGGAGGAAACCCGCACCTGCCTGGCGGATCTTCAGAGGGTCTGTCAGCACGGCCACTTCGCCCTCGGGGCGCACCTCAAGACGGTGCGGGAAATGCTCGCCAGCATCGGTGAAGCCCACAGCGCCTGGAATCTGGCGCAGTTGCTGCGACAGGAAGGCATAAACGCCCGTTTCGTCGATTTGACCGGCTGGCGCACCGACAAGCACCTGTCCCTCGATGACCGTATCCGCGAATCCTTCAAGGGCATCGACCTGGAAACCGAATTGCCCATCGTCACCGGCTATGCCCACAGCAAGGATGGGCTGATGTCCACCTTCGATCGCGGCTACAGCGAGATGACCTTCAGCCGCCTGGCGGTGATCACCGGCGCCCGCGAGGCGGTGATTCACAAGGAATACCACCTCAGCAGCGCCGATCCGGTGCTGGTGGGCGCCGACAACGCGGTGCCCATTGGCCGCACCAACTACGATGTGGCGGATCAACTGGCCAACCTCGGCATGGAGGCCATTCACCCCAAGGCCGCCAAGGGGTTGCGCCAGAGCGGCATCGCCCTGCGCATCAAGAACACCTTCGAGCCGGCCCACGGCGGCACCCTGGTGACAGGGGACTATGTGAGCGGCACGCCGCGAGTGGAGATCATCGCCGGCGCCCGCAACATCTACGCCATCGAGTGCTTCGAACAGAACATGGCGGGCGAGATCGAGCAATACGATCGGGATATCCTCGGCATCATTGCCCGCTTCAAGGCACAGATCGTCACCAAGGACATCACCGCCAACAGCATCACCCACTACCTGGGCACCAACCTCAAGACCGCCAAGCGCATACGCAGCGAAATCGAGCAACTGCACCCGGAAAGCAATATCCAGGTGCGCAAGGTGGCCATCCTTTCCGCCATCGGCAGCGACATGAAGGTGCCGGGGCTGCTGGCAAAAGCCGTCGCCGCCCTCGCGGAAGAAAACATTTCGGTACTGGCCATGCACCAGTCCCTGCGCCAGGTGGACATGCAGTTCGTCATCGACGAGGACGACTACGACACCGCCACCCGCAGTCTGCACAGGGTGCTGATCGAGGTGCATGACCACGGCGACGCCATCTGCGCCGCCTGACGCTACCGCGCCAGCCCGGCAGTCCTTGCTTCCCCGGATGCGCAAGCATTCGGGGGTTTTACGCTTCAGCACAGCGGTTGCCCGAGCAATACCCTGCTGTTACGCATGATCCCTCAGCCTGTTTGCCATGGTAGCCAAACAGGTAGCGGGTCGGCAGCCGATGGGTCTTGATATTCCACCTGCTCATCGATCGTGAGCAGGGTGCGGTCCTGCGGAACAGCCGTATAAAGCAGTTTGTATACGACAGGCCGTTTACCCATGAAAACCTGCACGGAGCTATCCTGACGTCAGACATCAGGCCAGATTCCCCTCATGCAGACCCTATCTCCAACTTCTGTGTACTCCGCGATCACTGGTGCCGCGTTGATAACCGCCGTCAAAAAGTCTTCGTGACAAGCCCGGAGGCTGACCGTAAAATCGACCACGGAACAACCAGGAGGCCATGGCGAGAGACTCGCGATGGCCGTCCACCGCCCCCGGGTGCCGTGGACAGCAGGGAGCGGAGTGAGCTCGCCAAGGCCAGTGGAAGGTTCCAATACAATCAATTTACAAGGAGAGAGCTCATGAAAATCGGAAGAAAAATCCTGGCGGGCGCCGTTCTGGCATCCGCGGTTTCCCTGGCCCAGGCGGATTTCTACGCTGGCGGCAATATCCTCTACATCAACTACGACGAATCCGGTGTCAGCGATATCAATCCCATCGCGCTTTACGGCAATGTCGGCAAGTGGCTGAATGACTGGTTGGCGGTGGAGGCGCGCGCCGGCTTTGGTGTTCGGGACGATTCGGCGCGGGTCTTCGATGTCAAGGCGGACCTGGAGCTGACACACCTGGTCGGGGCCTATGTGAAGGCGGGCATTCCCAACGAAACGATGATCTTTCCCTACGCGGTTGCGGGCTACAGCCACCTCAAGGCCAAGGTCTCCGTCGGGTCCTTCAGCGAGTCGGACAGCGGCAGTGACTTTTCCTACGGGTTGGGTGTCGATTTCCGGGTGACCGAATCGGCGGCCGTCAATCTGGAATACATGCGCTACTACAGCAAGAGTGGTGTCGATGTGGATGGCATCACCCTGGGGGTCAACTTCCGGTTCTGATCCAGGACGAGACAACTCAAGCTAGACTGTCAAGCCAGGGCATGCCCCTGGCTTTTTTGTGCCTGTTTTCAGGCCTTGCCGGGCTGGGTTGCAGTATCCAATCTGCCTGAAGGCGGGCCAACTAGGGGTATAATCCGACTTTCGAGGTCGATGCCGGTGTCACTTCAGACCCGTGCGCCGTACCCTTGTACAATCGATAACCAGAGAGACCACCATGTCAAAAGTCATAGTGATTACCGGTGCCGGCTCCGGCCTGGGCCGCGCCTTCGCCAAGCGCTTCGCCAGGGACGGTGACCGGGTTGTGCTGTTGGGCCGCACCCTGGAGAAAGTGGAAAACACCGCCGCCGAGATCGGCGAGGCCGCCATGGCGGTGGCCTGCGATGTGTGCGACCCCGGCTCCGTTCGCGCCGCGTTCGCAAGGATCGCTGACCGCTTCCCCAAAATCGACGTGCTTATCAACAACGCCGCGTTCGTCAAGCGGGTGCACTGCGAGGACGCCTCGGATGACGAGATCTTCAACAGTTTCGCCACCAACACCATAGGTCCCGCCTACTGCGCCAGGGCGGCCATACCCCTGCTCAACAAGGGTGGGTACATCATCAACATCAGCAGTGGCGCCGTGGACAACAATTACCCCGGCTACTCCCTCTACGCCGCTTCCAAGGCCGGCATGGAACGCCTCTCCCTGGGATTGTACGAGGAACTGCAACCCAGGGATATCTGCGTCACCTTCGTGCGCTGTGGTCAGATGATGGAGCAGATCGGCGCCTGGGAAGACCTGGACCCCAATGTCAAACGGATGATGGAGGAAGCCATCAAAATGGGCCAAGACCCTCGCAAGCGTCCCACCACCACCTTCGCCTCGGTGGCGGATTTCTTCCGCCAACTGATCGACCTGCCGCCGGATCTGCGCACCCCGACGGTGGTGCTCAAGCCCCGGCAGACCCAGCAAGTGGAATAGGTTGATGGTCGAGGCGTCTATCGGCAGAATGAAAGGGCAGGCTCTAAAGGTGGGGCGATTAAGCCTATAGAGGCGCGGCAATAGGCAATGGTGCAAAGGCCAGATGAACTAGCAGTGGTGGAAATATCCCGATTTTCAACTGGTTTTGGACTCAAGTGGTTTTGAACTATTAACCCGGCACGAATTATCGTTGGGTTAATAAGCGGCACAGGGATGTGCCGCCATTGGCCGTAGGCCAATGCAAGCCC
>JBJHDJ010000182.1:0-5709 GCA_050486485.1 Porticoccaceae bacterium | reverse complement strand
TGACCAGGGTGTGGAACAGGGCCCCGCGCTCGAGATCGTGACGCTGGGCGATCTGCTTCATGTAATCGTAGATTTCGTAGCCGTCCGCGTACTTCTTGGAGGGCATGAACCCCATCTCCTCCAACAGCGGCAGATAACAGTAGGCGTCGTTGTCGCACTGAATGCCGGGGTAGCGGTTCCAGTACCACACGCCGCCCCAGTCACCGCCGTGATCGATGTTGCGGAAGTTGGTGACGCCGGCATTTTTCAGGTGATAGGAGGCCAGCAGGCCCGACCAGCCGGTGCCGAGGACCGCCACATCGAGATCCTCCGAGACAGGGTCCCTGGGCTTGATGGGCATATGCGGGTCGTGCACATACTCCTCGGAAAATTCCTGCTTGGTATTGACGTACTGCTTCTGCCCTTCGGGGCGAATGCGTCTGTCGCGCTCCTGGCGGTATTTTTCCTTGATGGCGGCGACATCGATGTCTTCCGGACGGGGGATGTCCGTGGCTTTGCAAGTCATATCCAACCTCTGTGATGCTGGCGATATCAGTGTAATGGGCAAGAGCAACGATGCTAATATAAATCAACAATGTTGTCTACTTTTATTAAAATGTTTAAATATCTTACAGTTAAATAAATATATTCATCTAAATTCTGGATAAATTCTCTCGACCGGTGTATCCGTTAGCCGGGCTGCACCACACGCCATACCCCCATCGCCTCCATCACCCCCCTGCCCTCCACCCGCAGCACGCCACGGGCAAAGGCGAGGTCGCGACCCTGCCGGGTGATCTCGCCCTCCAGCTCGACAAAGGCGGGGGGGCGCACGGCGTGGAGAAAGTGACTGTCCAGTTGCACGGTGGCGCAATGAGCGCGACCCGAAGCCTCCCAAACCATCAGGGACAGTGCGTGATCCATGAAGGTCATCAGGGCGCCACCGTGCACGAACCCCTGGGCATTGGCGTGGGATTCATCCAATTGCACCCCGTAGCGCCAGCCGCCGTCATCGCGACGGGTCCACAGGGCGCCAAGGGAAGCGGGAATGCCCTTCATTTCGCGCCTTGTCCAGGGTGACGCCTCCACGATGGCATCGCCCTTGACGTTGTTGAAACTCATGATGGAACCTCCACATGGCTTGCCGGCGGGATAGCCGGGGGGGTGCGCGGGAGACGTGCCCACGGCCGATTCATGGTGCCAAGTTTCGCCTCCGTGGACAAGCCGCGGCGGAAACCGCGGCAGAGCCTTGGCAAGAACGGTCCCCGGTGGCATCCCCTCGGCCGGGGAGAACCCAAAGCGCCTAGCAACGGGCATCCTATGGTAATTCCCGCATGCGGATCAGCAGAACGCACACCGCCCCGGCGAAGGCCGGTATGCCGAAATACCAGAACAGCGCCGGCGTGGATACCCCCATGCCGATCATCACCCCCGCCAGGGCCGGACTGGCGACGGCGCCGGCGCGACCCAGCCCCGCCGCCCAGCCAAGTCCCGTGCTGCGCACCTGGGCGGGATAGACGATAAGGGGAACGGTGTAGAAATTGGAAAAGCCCCCCATCATGAAGACACCCGCCAGCAACAGCACAATGCCGAGCGCCAGGGACAGGGTATCCATGTCGCGAATCAGGAAACTGATGATGATGAAGCAGAAGGTCCCCATGATCAGGCCGCCGGCAATCAGCTTGTTGAGGGGAAAAATCTTCGCCAGGGCGCCTATCAACACAGTGCCGATCAACGACCCCAGGGGGATCAACATGCCCCCCAGGATGGCCTGTTGCTGGGGCAGCCCGGCATTGGCGAGAATCTGGGGCATCCAGCTGGTGGCGAAGTACACCGCGACAAAGCCGCAGAAAAACCCCGTCCAGGCCAGCAGGGTGGTGGCCCGCCGCGCCGGGGTGAACAGGGAAATCACCGAGGCCGACTCCTGACTGGTGGAGGGCTTGACCGGTGGCAAACTGTCCACCGTGGGCTGGCGGATGTAGCGCAGGATGCGATTGACCTTGTCCAGCGCCTCGTCGGGCTTGCGCTTGATGGTATAGGCGATGGACTCCGGCACCACCAGGTACATGATCACCCCCAGCAATCCCGTCAGCACGCCGGCGTACAGAAAGATGATCTTCCAGCCGTGATCGACAATCACGGCGGCGGAGATCAACCCCCCGAGCACACTGCCGCCGGAAGCACTGGCAAACATGATGGACAGGATGAAGGTGCGGTGACGACTGGGGCTGTATTCCCCCGCCAGGGGTGGCATGGTGGCCACCAGGGCGCCCAGGGACAGCCCGGCGATGAGCCGCAGCGCAATCAACTGTGGCACCGTTTCGGTGTGTATCACCCCGTAGGTCGCCACCCCGGTGATCACCAGCGAGACGCTGGCCACCACCCGGCGACCGTACAGGTCCGCCAGGGAGGACAGGAACATGGCGCCGAGGGTCATGCCCAGCACGCCGGCGCTGAACACGAAGCCCATCTGTTGCGCGCTGACCCCCCACTCCTCGCTGATGGCCGGGGCGGTGTAGGCAATGACGACGATGTCGAAGCCATCCAGCACGAAGGCGAGGAAGCAGAGGGTCAGGATGACAAACTGCATCGGCGTGATGCGCGAGGGGTGCAACAGGTCGTCCTGGGTGTGCTGCTGGGTGCTGGCTTCGGTCATGGCGTGGTCTCGTCGTTATTCACCTGCACATCCCTGTGGTGTTCCTTGGGCCGGAAAGGAGGCGGTTGCCGGCGGCGCGCACATCGACACCAAGGCCCGGGGTAATGGGCAACGACAACGCCTCGGCCCGCGACAAGCCCTCCGGTCAGGCCCTGACCGGGATCGGGGGGCTTGCAAGAGACTGTGATGGCCAGCCACCGGCCTGGTGCTCGACTCGGGGGTTCAGGGGAGGCCGGGGAAAGCCGGAATCCACGAAACCCGATGCGGGGTACGGCATGGCGGAGGATACTCGATTTCCATCGCGCCGGGCAAAAACCCCCGCGCCCGTCCCCTTGCAGCGCAACCGGTAGAGTATTACATTGCCGCCTCGACCCCACCGGAGGGATGGCTGAGTGGTCGAAAGCACCGGTTTCGAAAACCGGCGTACCTTCGCGGGTACCCAGGGTTCAAATCCCTGTCCCTCCGCCACTTCATCCATCACCGGGTGCTTGCCATGTCCAGAGTCACCGCTATCGCGGCCTGCATACTGTGGTTGCCGTTGGCGTCGGCCCTCGCCGATACCTCTCCGGCAGTGCGCGCCGATGGCCATGCCCTGCTGGCGGAATGCGGCGAGATCGTTGCCTTTCTGGAAAACGGCGCCCGGGGCGATGTCGGCGTCGGCGGCTCCTATTGCCTTGGCATGGTCAACGGCATGCTCAATCTCAACACCATCCACCAATCCCAGCCCCAGGCTCGCCCCCTGTTCTGCCTGCCGAGGGACCGCACCGTCACCAACGCCGAGGCGGCGCGCATCGTGGTCAACTATCTGCAGGCTCATCCAGGGAAACTGGAGGAAGATCAGTCATCCCTGATGTTCTTCGCCTTTCAGCAGGCCTGGCCCTGCCCCTGACCCGACGCGGGGACGGGCCTCGCGACAATTACCGCCCGCGATCCTCGCGGTCACGACAAAGCCCCACAACCATCCACAGCCACAAGGCCACCACTTCATGCTGTTCAGGAATCTCCTCGTTTATCGCTTCACCCAACCCTTCAGCCTCAATCCGGAAACCCTTCACCAGCATCTCGCCGCGCAGCCGTTCAGACCCTGTGGCAGCCAGGACCTCGCCACCCAGGGATGGGTGGCGCCGATCGGGGATGGCGACGCCCCCCTGGTGCACGCCGCCAATGGCTGCCTGATGATGTGCCTGCAACGCCAGGAAAAGGTTCTGCCCGCCGCCGTGATCAATGAAGCCCTGGCGGAAAGGGTGGCGGACATCGAGTCACGGGAATCGCGCCGCCCCGCCAGAAAGGAACGCATGGAACTCAGGGACCAGGTGGTGTTCGAATTACTGCCCCGCGCCTTCAGCCGCAGCGCCCGCCTCCATGGCTACATCGATCCGGTCAGGGGCCTGCTGGTGATCAATAGCGCCGCCCACAAAAGGGCCGAGGAACTGATGAGCCGCCTGAGGGACTGTCTGGGCAGCCTGCCGGTGCTGCCCCTCAAAACTCGGACGCCAGTGCCCACCACCCTGACCCGCTGGCTGCTGGACGGCGCCCCCCGCGGTTTCTCGCTGGGTGGTGAATGCGAACTGCGGGACAATGCCGACGAGTCCGCGGTCATCCGCTGCAAGAACCAGGATCTCGGCGCCAGCGAGATTCGCAGCCATATCGACGCCGGCATGTATGTCAGCAAGCTGGCGGTGTCGTGGGCGGAGGGGATCGACTGCGTGGTGGACGACAAGCTCGCCCTCAAGAGACTGAGCTTCGGAGACCTGATCGCCGACAAGCTGGCGGAAACGGACACGGAGAGCGCCGCCGAACAGTTCGATGTGGATTTTGCCATCATGAGTGGCGAGTTCGCCCGGTTCATTCCGACCCTGCTGGACGCCCTCGGCGGCGAGGATTTCAGCGCCGAGGACTGACGGCGGCACGCTGCAATCCCCCCGATGTTCGCGAGCCAACTGTTCGCGAACCAACCCTGTGAACAGGGTCGCAACCAGGGTAGGATCGAAGGGCCATGGGCGACATGGATCACTATCATATAGACATGGATCACCACCCCATAGAGAGGCATGACAACGGCCATGGGAATTCATCGCCCGATTTTTCCAGTGCTGGTGGCCCTGCTGCTGGCTGTGCCGTGGCTGACCGGCTGCGGCGAAGCGCCAGCCCCCCGCGACCCCCTGCCGCGGGACGCCACGGTGCTCGCCTTTGGCGACAGCGTCACCCATGGTACCGGCGCCGGCAGCGGCGAGGACTACCCGAGCCGACTGGCCCGGGACAGCGGTTGGCGTGTCGTCAATGGCGGAATCCCCGGCGACACGGCCCGGGGTGGCCGCCAGCGCATAGGCCCCCTGTTACAGGAGTTCGATCCACAACTGGTGCTGATCGGCCTGGGGGGAAATGACCTGCTGCGGCGTCGCCCCGCGGAGCAAATCAAGGAAGATCTCAGGGCCATCATCGTCATGGTGCGGGATTTCGGCGCCATTCCGGTACTGATCGCGGTGCCGGAAGTGTCGCCCCTCAGAGCCACTCTCGGCGCCCTGGCGGACGCCCCCCTCTACCATGAACTGGCGGCGGAGGAGGAGGTGATGCTGATCGATGGCGTCTTTTCCGAAGTGTTGTCCAGCAGCGCCCTGCGCGCCGACCCCATTCACCCCAACGCCGACGGCTACCGACGGTTCGCCGCCGGGGTGTTGCAGGCCCTCGACAACGCCGGGTTCCATCCACCGGATGACTGAGCCGCCCGCAAGTCCTCAAGGGTACGATGACAGCGAGGCCTCGGGCGTATCCGCGGCGACACGGGGCAGAAGCCAGGCCTTGAGCCTCTCGGCACAGGTGCTCACCACCAGGTACAGGCAGGGTACAACCCACAGGGTCAGGAACATGGACACCAGCAGCCCGCCGATCACCGTCAGGGCCAGGGGCTGCATGATCTCGCCACCCTGCCCCAGGGCCAGCCCCAGGGGCGTCATGCCCAGCACCGTGGTGGCGGTGGTCATCAGGATCGGCCGCAGGCGCACGCCGCCCGCCGCCACCACCGACCGCGCCAGACCTAACCCCTTGCGGCGACGGCCGATCTCGATGTACTCCAC
>JBJHDJ010000181.1:0-5718 GCA_050486485.1 Porticoccaceae bacterium | reverse complement strand
GCTCTCCAGCGGCGAAGGCGATACCCGCCAGGAGGAGGCAGCACCACCCGGCGGGCAGTCGTAGCCAGGCGATACGCAGGGCTTCCGCGGCAGGGGGCTGCCGCGCGACCCACCTGAAACCACCCGCCAACCCCGGCGCGAAGGGGTATGGAGCAACCGGCTTATTCCGGTATCACGCCGTGGGACACCACGGTCTGATGATCGTAGTAGTCGCGCCATACCTGAATCTTGCCGTCCACCACGCGACAGGCGTTCATCACCCGCAGGGGCATCACCTTGTGGGGGAAGACATGGTTATCCACCCTTTCGCTCAGCACCCACTCGCCATTGACCGCCAGGTTGATCACCTCCACATCGATGTGTGAGAGGTGCTGGGCCACCATTGCCAGCCACTGGCGAATGGCCTTACGACCTTCCATGGGGGCGTTGTTGGGCACATTGTCGTAGATCGCATCCTCGCCGAACAGGTTGGCCATGGTGTCCGGGTCGAGCCGGGACCAGAGCTTCAGGAGTTCGCGTACCACGGTTTCTTCCTTGCTGATCAAGGTTTCTTTTTTGTTGGTCACTGTTTCTGCTTTGCTGATCATGGTCGTCTGGCTTCCTTCGATTGAACAGGCCCGGGGTAAAACGGGCTCGGCGGCAACACCCAGGGAGCGCTCGATCCGGCAAGATTCACGGTCGGGTCGATCGTCGCGCACCGGGCATTGATTGACAAGCTTTGTATTATAAAGTATTTTGGGATGTCAAATAATGTTGGTGGAAAAGTCGGGGGGATTGGGCTTTTCTCACGGGATGTCGCGGCGGACCGGCCATCGACAGAACCCTTGATATTGCTGTTGTTGCGAGCCAGGAAACACACACCATGAAAGATCTCGCGGGCAAGACCGCTATCGTCACCGGCGGAGGTTCCGGAATCGGGCTGGGTATCACCCGGGCCCTGCTCGGGGCGGGCATGAATGTCGCGGTGGGGGATGTGCACGAAGGTCACCTGCGGGAGGCTCGCCAGGCCCTCGACAATCACCCGCGCCTGATGGCCCTTGGCCTGGATGTCACGGACAGGGTCGATTACCAACAGTTTGCGCAACAGGTGGAGTCACGGTTCGGGGGTATTCATCTGCTGGTCAACAACGCCGGTGTCGCCATATCCGGGCCCGTGGAGGCTGCCACCGCCGAGGACTGGGACTGGGTGCTGGGGGTCAATCTCAACGGTGTGATCAACGGTCTTGTCACGGTGCTGCCGCGCATCCTGTGCCACGGTGAAGGGGGCCATATCGTCAATACGGCGTCCACATCGGGTCTGCTGCCCCACCCTGGCGCCGCCATCTATGTTACTTCCAAGGCGGCGATCATCGGCCTATCCGAATCCCTACGCTGTGAACTGGAGCCGCGTGGCGTTGTTGTGTCGGTGTTCTGCCCGGGCCCCGTGGCGAGCCGGATCGGCCAGTCCCACAAGACGCGGGCCGGGCGCCAGGACAAGTCTGGCGCTGAGGCGCCGGCCTCGGGCACAAAGGGCTCGGAAGCGATGATGTCCCTGCTCATGGACCCGGTGCAGGTGGGGGAAATCGTCCGGGAGGGCATCGAGCGGGACTACCTCTATATCCTCACCCACAACGAACACAGGTCGGGGCTGGAGGAGCGGTTGCAGGCCATTGTCGCCGCCATGCCGCGAAGGGAGCAGAGCGAGGCCTTCAAGGAGGCCATGGCCATTACCGTACGCAACCCGGCCATGCCGGCGGAAATTGCCCGCCATCGGTCGGGCAAACCCTGAAGCCCCGAGCCGGACACACAGGCGGCAGGGGCGATATATTGATTCATAGCCACGATTGGGAGTTGGAAAGATGCAAGACAATACTGCAAGAAAGGCCAACAGGGTGCCGGACCACGTGCCGCCGGAGTTGGTGTGGGACCACAGTCTCAACAGATTCACCGCGGAACTGGACGACCCCTTTGTCGCGGCCGGCAGGCTGCACGAGGGGCCAGCCATCATCTGGGCCACGGAGGCTTCCCTTGGCAAGCCTGGCTGGGTGATTACCCGCCATGGACCCATGCAGGAAGCGTTCATGGATTATCAACATTTCAGCAGCACCCGCGACAGCTCGACGGGGGAAGTACTCGGGGATGTGGTGAGAATGATCCCCGTCGAAGTGGATCCACCGGAACATCACCTGTATCGCAGAATTCTCCAGCCCTATTTCACCCCACAGGCGGTGAGCGAGATGGGGGACATGGTGCAGGGCACCTGTGACCGACTGATGGATCGCATCGAGGATCCACTGGCCTGTGATTTCATCGAGGATTTCGCCGCCATTTTCCCCAACTCGATTTTTCTCTCCCTGCTCGGTTTGCCCCAGGAGGAACTGCCCAGGTTTCTGGCATGGGAGCGCACCCTGCTCCGGGCGGGCGACGAAGGCAAGCACGCCGAGGCACAGGCCGCGGCGGCGGAAATATTCCGCTACCTCCACGGCTTTGTGCAGGAACAGCGCCCGGCACCCGGCGCGGAATTCATGAAAGGCCTGATGGCCGCGAACATCGGCGACCGCCCCATCAACGAGGCGGAAATTCTCGGCACCTGCTTCCTGTTTTATGTGGCCGGGCTCGATACGGTGTACAGCACCCTGGGGTGGATCATGCGCCACCTGGCGATGGACCAGGCGTTGCAGGACAGGTTGCGCCGCAACCCGGGGGAGATCCCCCGGGCCGTGGACGAATTCACCCGCGCCTTCGGGGTGGCGGCGCCCCATCGCAGGGTCACCCGCGATGTCACCTTCAACGGTGTGTTCATGAAGGAGGGGGATGTGGTGCTGCTGCCCACCTATCTTGCCAGCCGCGATCCGGCTGTCTATCCCGAGCCGCACCGCATCGACATCGACCGGGGCGCCCGAGGCATCACCTTCGCCACGGGACCCCATACCTGCCTGGGCATCCACCTCGCCAAGCGGGAGTTGAGGATCGTGCTGGAGTCCTTCCTGGCGCGCTTCAGCCGCATCGGCCTGCAGCCGGACAATCCCTACCACTTCCACACGGGCGGCGTGCTTGGCGTCGACAGATTGCCTTTGGTGCTGGAAAAGTAGACTTCAGCGGAGGGGGAGGCACCCTGGTCAGCCTGCCCCCCGCGTGCCGAGCCCGGTGATCAGCGGGGGTAGAGCGTCAGGTTCTGGCCTGGGCGGATAACCTGGCGCAGCTCCAGGTTGTTCCAGGCCAGGATGTCGGTCACCTCCACCTGGAAGCGGCGGGCAATATCGTAGAGGGAATCCCCTTGCTTGACCTCGTAGCGGACTTGGCTGGACTGGGTGGTGGTCGCCGGGGCGGTGACCCGTAGCTGCTGCCCGGGGGAGATCACGGCGTTGGCGCTCAGGTTATTCCAGGACAGCAGATCCGCCAGGGGCACGCCGTGGCCGCGGGCGATATTCCACAGGCTGTCGCCGGCGCGCACCTGGTAGTTGGATGCCCTGCTGGTGGTTGCCACCGAGCTGGCCAGGTTGCTGGCGGCGGTGCTGGAGGCCGGCAGGCGCAATACCTGACCGACGCGGATGATATGGCTGGAGTCGAGGCTGTTGAGCTGGGTCAGGTCGTTGACGCTGATGCCGTGGTTGGCGGCGATGCGCCCCAGGGTGTCCCCCGCCCTGACCACATATTCACCCCCGGGGTGCCAGGTCTGGCGCGGGGTGCTGGCGAGACGGTCGAGAAAGCCCTCCACCCGTTCGCTGGGCAGCAGCAGGCGAAAGGGTCCGTCCGGCGGGGTCACCCAGCGGCTGAAGCCGGGGTTGAGGTTGTACATGTCGTCGGCGCTGATGCCGGCCAGTTTGGCGGCCTGGGCAAGGTCCACCTGATCCTTCACCTCCACCACGGCGAAATGGGGTTTGGCGGGGATGGGGAAGCGGTTTACCCCGTACTGCTCGGGATCGCTCAACACCTTGGACAGGGCGACGATTTGCGGCACATAGTTGCGGGTTTCCTCCCGCAGGTCCAGGGACCAGAAATCCGTGGGCCGGCCGCGGCGTCTGTTGTCCTCCACGGCGCGCCCCACATAGCCGGGGCCACCGTTGTAGGCCGCCAGGGTCAGCAGCCAGTCGCCGTCGAAGATGCCGTTGAGAATCTTCAGGTAGCGGATGGCTGCCTCGGTGGAGTCGATGATGTCGCGGCGACCCTCGTACCACCAGTCCTGCCGTAGCCCCATCTCCCTGCCGGTGGCGGGAATGAACTGCCAGAGGCCCGAGGCGTGACTGTGGGAGTAGGCGAAGGGGTTGTAGGCGCTCTCGATGAAGGGCAGGATCGCCAGCTCCATCGGCATGTCATTTTCCCTCAGTTGATCAACAACATAGGGCAGATACCTCTGGGCGCGTTCCAGGGTGCGGTTGAAGTAGGCATCGTTGCCGGTGTACCAGTCGATATGGCGCTGTACCTTGCGGTCGGGGACATCGTGGGCGAATGTCAGCCCATCCTCGACGAGGGTCCAGACATCGGAGGGATCCCGGTCGCCACGGCGGGCGCCACGCTGGCTGCTGGCGGGATGGGGCTTGCGCTTGAGGGCAATAGCCGACTTGTGTTTGCCGCCGATGGCGCCGCCGGGTTCGCTGACATGGGATTGCTGTGCGCAGCCGGTAAGGATCAGCAGCACACTGGCCACCAGGAGAAGAATGGTTCTCACGGGGTTCCCCTTCGTTGTCGGTGCCTGGATTCTAACCCCGGGCAAGGCGGCGGGTAAACCTCGAATTGCTGTCTTTTCAGGTACCTGTCGCCGTGCGGTTTCGTTACCGGAAGTTGTCCTTCCATTGGCGGATGGCCGCCAGGGTCTCCACCGGGCCGGGGGAGGGCATGCCAGCGCGGTCGGCGGCGGCCTGTCGCACCGCGGGCTGATGGCAGCGCAGAAAGGGATTGGTGGCGAGCTCCTCCTCCAGGGTGGAAGGCACGCTGGGGATGTCCGCGTCGCGCATCCGGGCCACCCGCGCCTGCCTGGCCTGCAACGCCCGGTTGTCGGGTTCCACCGCCAGGGCAAAGCGCAGATTGGACAGGGTGTATTCATGGGCGCAGTACACCCGGGTGTCCGCCGGCAGGTTGGCGAGCTTGGACAGGGATTCGCTCATCTGGGCGGGAGAGCCCTCGAACAATCGGCCGCACCCGGCGGCGAACAGCGTATCCCCGCAGAACAGCCAGGGGTGCCCGTCCGCTCCCCGGGCACAGAAGTAGGCGATATGGTCGAGGGTGTGGCCGGGCACTTCGATCACGGTGAATGCCAGCCCCAGCAGGGTCAGCTCGTCTCCTTCGCGGACCGGGTGGGTGACCTGGGGAATGTGGGGAGACCGGGGGCCATGGACCGGACAGCCGTGGGCCTCCACCAGGGTGGAGACACCGCCGACATGGTCGGCGTGATGGTGAGTCGTCAGCATGGCCCCGAGCCGCAGGCCGAGCCGGTCGAGGGCTGTCTGTATGGGGCCGGCATCGCCCGGGTCCACCACCAGGGCTGTACCGTTCTCCGGGTCGCCGAGCAGCCACAGGTAATTGTCGCTGAAGGCGGGAATGGTATGGATCTCGACAGTCATGGTAGCTCCGCTGGCTGGATCGGTTGTGCGGTGGGGATGGATGGCCCATGATAACACCTCCCTATGCTGGAAATTGACTGACACCGTGGTGAAGTCCCTGTTGAAAAAAATGCATGGCGGTTGTGCCTCGCTGCTCCATCCCCCCGATGCCGAGGATCTCGCCAGGTCCCTGGAGCAC
>JBJHDJ010000180.1:0-5748 GCA_050486485.1 Porticoccaceae bacterium | reverse complement strand
ATGTTCTGGTCTGACGCTGGATGTCTGACGTCCGACGTCCGACGTCCGACGCCAAGCGTAGCGGATCACTGTCGACAGCCGTGCCAAATCTTTAAGTAAGGTTCAAAACCTTTCTCCGAAACTTCAATCCCAATGAGCGGCATTGCACACAGGGCAGCGACAAAACAAAAAGGTTCGGAAGCGGCAGACACCAGCTAAGCGGGCCTTAGCGTCAGACGTCAGACGTCAGACGTCAGACATCAGACATCAGACTGTCCCTTCCATTCATGGAGTTGTCAGCTCCCCCCCGCTATCATGGTCGCATGTCGAACAAGCCCCTATCCCGCCAGGTGACGGGATTGCCCGCCGTCCACCTGAGTCAACCCGATTTTCCGCCATCATGAGACGCCTGCTGCTGCCCATCGCCGCCCTGTTGATCTCCGATGCCCTGCTGTTGCTGGGTCACGGCTTGATGCTGACCCTGTTGCCGATCCGCGCCGAGATGGTGGGGCTGACCAATACCCAGATCGGCCTCACCGGCTCCGCCTACTTCGTCGGTTTCGTGGTGGGTTGCCTGATTACGCCCCATATCGTGCAGCGGGTTGGCCATATCCGCTCCTTCGCCGTGCTGTGCACGCTTTTTTCCGCGCTGGTGCTGCTATTCCATGTGTTTCCCAGCTTCCCCGTGTGGCTGTTGCTGCGCCTGATGGTGGGGGTGTGCATTTCCGGGCTCTACATGGTGATCGAGAGTTGGCTCAACGAGCGCTCCACCCGGGAGACACGCGGCACCATTCTCTCCGTGTATACGGTGATCAATCTCACCATGATCATGGTGGGCCAGCAGTTGCTGAATTTCGCCGATCCCTCCGGCCCGGTGCTGCTTGGCCTCGCGGCCATTCTGCTGTCCCTGGCCATCGTGCCGGTGTGCTTGACCCTGAGTCTGGCGCCAGCGCCCATTCAGGCAGTGCGGGTGAATCTGGTGCAGGTATGGCGTTTGTCCCATGTGGGCGTTGGGGGCGCCCTGGTGAGTGGCCTGGCCACCGGCGCCTTCTGGGCGATGGGACCCGTGTATGCCAGGGGCCTTGGGCTGGACACGGCGCAGCTGACCCTGTTCATGAGCGCGGCGGTGCTGGGGGGGGCCCTGTTTCAGCTGCCCCTTGGGCGCCTGTCGGACCACTACGACCGGCGGGTGGTGGTGTCCTGGGCTGCCCTGGGGGGTGCCCTGGTCTCCCTGTTGCTGGTGCTGCTGCCCCTGCACGGCACCCCGTTGCTGGTGGCGGCACTGTTGTGGGGAGGCGGGGTAATGACCCTCTATGCCCTGTGTTTGGCCCACGCCACCGACAACGCCCAGGGCGATGAGTTCGTGATGGTGGGCAGCGGCATCCTGCTGGTGTTCGCCATCAGCTCCGCCATTGGCGCGCCCATGGCGTCGCTGTTCATGGCGCTGCTGGGGCCGCGGGGACTGTTCGCCTTCGCCACCCTGTGTCTGGTCGGGCTGACCGTGGGCATCGCCATCCGCCGGCGCACCCATGTCCTGCCCCTCCATGACGAGACGGAACCGTTCCGCCCGGTCACCGATACTTCCCCGGCACTGTTCGAAATGGACCCCCGCATCGAGAGCCCGGAAACGGAGGGAGATCAGCCAGCGACGGGTTGAGCCGCGACGCCACTCAGCCCAGCCCCCGGGCAATGCGGTCGCCGCTGATGCGCAAGTCGCGCTCGTCCAGAACAAAGGGCCTGGGATTGAAACTCAGGTCGTGGCGCGCCGCGCTGTTGTCGCAGATCAGGTCTTCGTTCATCCGCTCCACCATGGCCACCAGCCAGCGCAGGCGCGTCGGCAGCAGGTGGCGCAGGGGGCGAGCCACGCGGAACAGGGGGGTAGGTATGGAGACTATCCGGGTTTTGCGGCCCAGCGCGGCGAAGATCCTTTCGCACAGTTGCCGGAAGCTCAGTGTTTCGCCACCGGACAGGTCGTAGGCCTGGTTGTCGATGCCCTGGGCGTCCAGGGCGGCGACGCAGGCCTTCGCCACGTCCGCCACATGGACGGGTTGGCGCTGCCCCCGGGCCTGGCCCAGCAGCGGCACGAAGCCGTAACGGCGAATGAAACGGATCAGGGCGCTGACATTGCCGTCGCGGCCCTCCCCGTAGATCATGGTGGGTCGCAGTATCACCCAGGACATGCCTGCCTTGCCGGCCAGGGCTTGCAGCCGCCGCTCTCCAGCCACCAGGCGGGCCGCCAGGTTCCGTTCACCGGGGTCCGGCGACGAGGCCTTGCTGTACTGGCTGGTGGAGGACAGGGCGACCAGCCGGTGCGCCCCGCAGGCGGCCAGCCAGTCGAGATTGTCCGGCAATTCCCACATGGGGATGGTGACGATGCAGGCATCCTGTGGGGGCAACGGATCCAGGCCGGTGCGCAACCAGTGGACAGTCTCCCTATGGACACTCTCGTGGAAGGGGTGTGGGGCAGCCTGTCGCGACAGGGCCGTCACCTGGCAGCCGGCCTGGACAAGTTGTTGCACGATGTGGGAGCCGGTAAGTCCGGTGGCGCCCACCACGGCCACGCGCTTGCTCCTCAACATTCAATCTCGGGGGCGCTGCCCATTCGATACCCGGCGGTCACCGGGATTTTACAGGGAGGCGAGGTTGATGCCGGCGGCGCCGGATTCGATCCACTGACGGAAGCGACGGGCGTCCCCCATGGGGGCGTGTCGCTGGGCGGATTGCAGGAACACCATGTAGGCGGGGCGGTTGGCCACCGGCGCCTGCATCACCAGGCAACGGCCCGCTTCGTTGATATAGCCGGTCTTGCTGAGCTGGATGTTCCAGTCTCCCTGGCGCACCAGGGGGTTGCTGTTGATGTACTGCAAGCGGTGGTTGGCGGGATGGGGAATGATCTCCCGGCCATCGGTGGTGGAATAGTCCCGAATCAGTGGATAGTTGCTGGCGGCCGCCACCAGCTTCACCAGATCGGCGGCGGTGGAGACATTGCGGGGGTTGAGACCGGTGGAGTCGGCGAAGCGGGTGTTGTGCATGCCGAGCTCGCGGGCCTTGTCGTTCATGGCCTGAATAAAGGCGGTGCTGCCGCCGGGGTAGTGCCGCGCCAGGGCGGAGGCGGCGCGATTCTCGGAGGACATCAGGGACAGGCGCAGCATTTCCTGACGGGACAAGCGGGTGCCCAGGGGCAGTCGCGAGGAGGTGCCCTTGAGGGTGTCGACATCGTTGCGGTCGATGGTCAGCACTTCCGCCAGGGGCAGGTTGGCGTCGAGAGCCACCATGGCGGTCATCAGCTTGGTGATGGAGGCGATGGATCGCACCGCGTCGGCATTCTTTTCGTAGATCACCGTGCCGCTCAGGGCGTCCACCACGATGACGCTGTTGGATGAGAGATTCAGGGCTCCGCTGCTGGCGAGGGCGTTGCCCCGGGGTGGCGCCTGGTAGCTGGGGACATTGGCGCGGGGCGGAATGCGCAGCACCTGGCCGGGGTGAATGGTGGAGCGGGGGTTGAGGCCGTTGTGGCGGGTCAGGGCGGCCAGGGACACCCCGTGGCGGGCGGCGATGCTGCTCAGGGTATCACCGCGCTGTATGGTGTGGGTGGCGGTCGAGCTGCCCGCGGTGCCCTGCCGCGCCGTCGCGGCTTGCCTGCCTGGCACCCGCAGTTGCTGGCCCGGATGCAACATGTGGGTGCTGAGCTGGTTGTGACGGCGCAGGGCGTCCACCGTGGTGCCGTGACGGGAGGCGATGGAGGACAGGGAGTCGCCACGGCGCACCACATAGACAAGCTCCGCGCCCGCGGCGCCACTGGTCGCGGCGCCGTTGCCCGGAATGCTCAGCACCTGTCCGGGGTGAATGGTGGAGGAGCGCAGACTGTTGTGCTGGATGATCTGTTCGACGCTGATCTGGTGCCGGGTGGCGATGCTGTAGAGCGTCTCGCCGCGGGCCACGGTGTGGGTGTCGGTGGCAGCCAGGGCGGTACCGGTGGTGGCGAGCAGCAGGGTCAGGGCAATTCTTCTGATCATCGTTGTTCTTGTCTTGGCCGATAGACAAAGGGTCCGATCCCGGATTTTCCGGGCCTCGGGCCTAAGATAGACCCATGACTTACCCCGTGCAAGAGTTTTTTCCTTCTTTTGGCAGAAAAATATCCCGCAAACTCAAGGGGAAGGCCTGGGTTTCTCAACAGGGGGTTACATAGTGTCCCGTTTTGGCGGCGGCTGGCATTCCGGCGAGGCAATGGTTATTCTGCCGGACCTGATTCAGCAAGAGATCCAGTCCATGACCGACCTGGTAATTTCCCGCCTCGAGGGCCATGTTCTCCATGTGGAACTCAATCGCCCCGAGGCCAAGCATGCCCTGAACACGGAGATGTACGAGGCCCTGGTGGCGATCTTCGCCGATGCCCGCCACGATGACGAGGTGCGGGTCATGTTGTTCAAGGGTGGCAGGGGCTGCTTCCTCGCCGGCAACGACATCAACGACTTCCTCACTCAGCCGGTGCTCAGCGAGGGAACGGCGGTGCTGGCCTTTCTCCACGAGTTGGCCAGCTTCGACAAGCCGCTGATTGCCGCGGTGGCCGGCCCGGCGCCCGGTGTGGGAACCACTTTCCTGCTGCACTGCGACTTGGTGTACGCCACCTCCAGCGCCATTTTCAGCATGCCCTTCGTCAATCTGGGGGTGTCCCCGGAGGCGGCTTCCACCTATCTGCTGCCCCGTTTCCTCGGCCATGTCCGGGCGGCGGAGCTGCTGCTCCTGGGAGAGCGTATCTCCCCGGAACGGGCCCTCGAGCTGGGCTTGATCAATGCCATTGTCGATGAGGCGGATTATTGGGAGCATGCCGCCGCCCAGGCGGAGAAGATCGCCGCCAAGCCGGTGGACGCGGTGCGCGCCACCAAGCGTCTGCTGCGCTCCCACAGCGCCATGATCCATCAGGTGATCGACACCGAGGCCCGGCAGTTCGTGCAGTTGCGGGACAGCGAGGAGGCCCGGGCCATTTTTCGCGGTTTCCTGAAAAAATAATCCGTCGCGGCCCTGTCCGCTCAGACAGGCTCCTTGTGGTTCGACGGCGGCATCCCTGCCGCCGTCGATTCCGAATGGTTCTTTAATCCACCCTCTCGTCCCTCTCCGTCACGCCCTGACCCGCGGCACATCCCTCCAGCGGGTGGTGTACTGGGGGGAGCGGTGCTGCTGGCGCATGGTCCAGGGGCGCTCGATGCCCTGGCCGGCGACGAACAGGGTGCCGCGTCCCAGCTTGCGGTTGATGGCGTCCAGGGTGTTCATCAGGGCGTCGCCGCGGGCCGGCTGGCCGGGACTGAGCAGGTCGAACTGGTGGTGACGGCGGTCGATCAGATCCAGCAGGCCCACCCCCGCCTTGAGAAAGGCGTGTCCGGGCCGGTACAGGTCGCGGGCCAGCCGGCGGGCGGCGGCGACGATTACCCTCGCATCATCGCCGGGGCAGGGCAGTTGCAGCACGGCGCTGGCACTGTGGTAGTTGGGCTCGTGGGGGGAGGTGTGCATGAACACATGAACCGCCCGGGCCAGGTGGCGTTGCGCGCGCAGCTTTTCCGCGGCGCGGGCGGCGTAGTGGGCCACGGCTTCCTGGATCGGGGCCAGGGCGCGGGCCTTGGTGCCGAAGGAGCGGGTGCAGTAGATCTGCCGCTTGTCGGGGGGCAGTTCCTCCAGATCCAGGCAGGGGCGGCCATTCAGTTCCTCGATGGTGCGCTCCAGGTTGACGCTGCCGTGGCGGCGCAGCACCTTGGGATTGGCGCGGGCCAGATC